>JAHIYL010000206.1 GCA_018815145.1 Nanobdellota archaeon
AAAATTGGAAGAGCAGCAAAAGGAAGAAGAAGAACTCCGAAGAAAATTGGAAGAGCAGCAAAAGGAAGAGGAGGAACACCTGAAAAAAGAAGAGCAGCAAAAGGAAGAAGAAGAAGAAGAATTCCGAAGAAAATTGGAAGAGCAGCAAAAGGAAGAAGAAGAACTCCGAAGAAAATTGGAAGAGCAGCAAAAGGAAGAAGAAGAACTCCGAAGAAAATTGGAAGAGCAGCAAAAGGAAGAGGAGGAACACCTGAAAAAAGAAGAGCAGCAAAAGGAAGAGGAGGAACACCTGAAAAAAGAAGAGCAGCAAAAAGAAGAAGAACAAAAGCCAAAAAGTGACATAATTTTCAGAAAAATTGATGAAGACGATACAATAGGCATTGATACGGATGTTCTAAAAGAAAAGGAATATGATTTTGAAGATTCTTCTGTATTTGATGAATTAGGATTTTCTGGATTTGAATCAAAAGAAGAGATAATTGAAAAGACAGAAGGAAAAGAAGTAGCGCCTGAGGATCTGGATGCAATGATATTGGAGGCTGAAGAAAAAATAGAAAATAATGATTTTGAGAATATAACAGAGATTTATGATAAGATTTTCAGTGCCTACAAAGATTTGGAAGAGGTCAGCTTCAATGAAAAAGAGCTTTTTAAGAATAAAATATCAAAGGTTTTTGCCAAAATCAAAGAATTCTACCAACATAGCATACATAATTAGCAGAGATTATTTTTGATATTTTCAAAACATTTAAAAAATATGTAGTTTATTCTTATGTATAAAATCTGAATAATTGTATTTTCAGTCAAAAAAGAGGTAAAATGGAACCAAAGCACATAGATGCATATTCTATTACAGCAAATAATATTCCTCTCCAGATACAGATTTATTCAATCGCAGGCCACCCTGTACCCTATTATCATCTTTCTTTGTTGAATCTGACAAAAGAGACCAAGCTTATAATTGAAAAAATCAGGGAGCAGATAATCAATGAGATAAATTTTGATCTGATGAACAAGGATGATGAAGGGGGAGAAGAGGGCATAAAAAAACAGTTCAAGACCAAGATACTAAGCCTTTTGGAAAAGAATTTCCCTGAACTCGATAAAGAAGTGCATCATTTTCTTGCGAACTATGTGGTCATCACAAGCCTTGGTCTGGCTGAGATTGAGTTTCTGCTGAAAGATCCGCACCTTGAAGAGATAGTTATAAATAACGCAAAAGAGCCGGCATGGGTATACCACAGGGACCAAGGTTGGCTGAAAACAAATATTAGATTTGAAGATGAGAATAAGATAAGGCATTTTGCAACCATGATTGGCAGGAATGTAGATAAGGGAATAACTCTTCTTGAGCCACTCCTGGATGCACATCTTGAGACAGGAGACAGGGTCAATGCGACACTTTCACCAATTACTGCCAAGGGCAATACAATAACCATCAGGAAATTCTCAGAAAAGCCCTGGACTATTGTTGATTTTCTTAATAATGGGACAACGGATTTTAATTCTGCTGCCTTACTTTGGATGGCAATTGAGTTTGAATTGTCTATTCTCATTGCAGGTGGTACAGGATCCGGAAAAACATCTTTTTTGAATGTGCTATGCAATTTTTTCCCTCCAAATCAGAGGATAATTACTATTGAAGATACAAGGGAGCTCAGGCTTCCAAGCAGTCTGCATTGGGTACCTATGCAGTCCAGGCTCCCAAATCCGGAGGGAAAAGGAGCAATATCAATTCTCGATTGCATGATAAACACACTCAGGATGAGGCCGGACAGGATTCTTGTCGGAGAGGTCAGGAGGCAAAAGGAAGTTGAGGTTATGTTTGAAGCGATGCATACAGGTCACTCAGTATATGCCACAGTCCACGCAAGCAATGTGGATGAAACATTCATGAGGCTGACCAATCCGCCGTTGAATGTACCTAAGAATATGCTGGCTTCACTAGGATTGATTGTCGTCCAAAACAGGAACAGGAGAACAGGGCTTAGGAGGACCTTCCAGATAGCTGACCTTGATACTGACGGGACACCAAGGTTGATATTCCAGCATAATGCTGTTGATGATACGATGATGAAAGTTGCTGACCCAAGCAGGATGATTGAGACCATAGGTCTCTATTCAGGGATGGACAAAGATGCAGTTTATCAGGACCTTCAGCAAAAGATTATGATATTGGAGTGGCTGGTGAAGAACAAGGTACCTGACGTGAATGAAATTGGAGAGATAATGAGTGAATTCTATACTCAAAAAGATGTATTGATGGATAAGATAACTGGCGGATTCACAAATACAGATAGCACAAAACCAAAAACACCGGGCAGGTGATTATCATATTCCAAAATCTCTTAAAAAAAATATTCTCTGACCTAGGAAGCAATCTCAAGAAAGCCGGAAGAAGAGAGAAAAGTGATGCTTTTATCAAAAAATATTCTAGATATGCCTTTATATTTTCAGTCTTATTGACACTTTTTGGGCTTTTTGTCATACTTGAAGGTATAGCGAACAGGGGATGGAAAACAATTTCTTTGGTATATATCATTTTTGTGTTCATTGTTTGTTTCATGTTTATTGCAACTGTTTTCTTTTCTATGCCTAAACTTGAGATAAAGAAGAGAAAATTCGCTCTTGAGGCAGATCTTCTGTATTCATCCAGATTTCTTCTTCTAAAATTGGAGAGCGGAGCACCAATATTGAATGCCCTTATTGATGTTTCAAAACTGCACACAAAGTCAAGCAGGGTCATAGGTGAGATTGTATCTGATGTCTATCTTGGCACACCTATTGAAAAGGCCATCAACATTGCTATTGAGAATTCTCCTTCAGAATCATATACAAAGATACTGGAAGAAATAAAAAATTCGCTTAAGACAGGAGCAGATCTTGAAAAAAGCCTCAAATCAACTCTGGATACTCTTACCAAAGAACACATGATAGAGATTAAAGAATATGGAAAAAAATTATCTCCGCTTTCGATGATGTATATGATAATTGGCACAATCCTGCCTGCAATGGGTTCAGCAATTCTTGTTGTTGCAACAGGATTTATTGAGCTCCCTGTGAGGACAGGCACAACAATTCTTGTTGTGATGCTTGTATCGTTGATAATCACACAGATGTTCTTCATACTTTTTTTTAAGGCACTTAAGCCGCAGGTGATGACCTGATGGTGTCAATATTGTACAGTGTGGGAGATATTTTGGTCCCTTCAAAGTATGAATCGAAGCTGAAGAGCTATTTCTCTAAAGCAGGCCACACTAACGCACCCTATAAGCTCTTTGGTTCAGTGTTCTTTCTCAGCATATTTTTGGCCATTGGCGTGTTTTTTAAGGTGATTTCACCTTTGTTGCAGGGAAGCCCTATTCTGATGATAATCATTCTGCCATCACTATCTGTTTTGTTCATCTTTGCAAGTGCCATGGTAATGTGGATGTATTATGAGATTAAGCAGTTCAGAAGGACAGTGCAGATTGAGAAAGTCCTGCCGGATTTCTTGTCTGAAGTCTCAGTCAATCTTCGGGCAGGCATGACATTTGACAAATCTCTCTGGAATGCAGTTGAACCCGAATATACAGTGCTTGCAAAAGAGATTGAGATTGTGGCCAAAAAAGTTATGACCGGTGAAGATACAGAGACAGCACTTAAGGAATTTTCAGAGAAATATAACTCACCTTTACTGAAAGAATCGATTGACCTGATTGTTGTAGGTTTGAAATCAGGTGGAGAGATATCTGATCTCATTGACAGGGTTGTGGAGAATGTCAAGCAGGCATCATATCTGAGGAAGGAACTGATTGCGAATGTGATGAGCTACGTCATATTCATTACAATGATATCTATTGTCATTGCACCTACATTATATGCGTTATCATTTAATTTGATGGTGATAATACAGGACTTGGGATCTAAAATAACCTCTTCAGCAGCAGGAGGTGGGGTTGCAGGTCTCACCAGTTTTGGTGAAGTGGTCATACAAAGAGAGGATTTCATCAGTTTCTCCAAATGGTGTATAGTGGTGATTGCAATCACATCTTCTCTTATCATTGCTGATCTGCGTGAAGGCAATATAAAGGGAAGCATCAAATATGTCTTTGTTTTCATAGGTGTTGCTCTGGTCGTCTATCAGGTGATGTTTTTTGTCTTCTCAGGCATATTCGGCGGAATGGTTTCCTGATTCTTGGCCTTTGAATCTTTCGTGCATAGAAAACTTTAAAACTATTGTGAATTTAGTAATCATCATGAAATTCATCTATAATAAACTGTTTTTGGAACATAATGACCCAGACCATCCTGAAAACAATACACGGCTGTCATCAATAATTGATTTTGGAAAGATTGAAGAGACTCCACTTGAAGATATCCCTTATGCAGAGAAAGAGATTGGCCTTGTCCATACTGATAGATATATACAAAAAGTGAAGTCCTTTGCCCAGGCAGGAGAATGGCTTGATGGCGATACCTACACAAGTAAAGACAGTTACAGGATTGCATGCTATGCTGCCGGAGCTGCAATCTTGGCTTCTGAAAGAAATGCATTCAGCCTGGCCAGGCCTCCGGGCCACCATGCGACAAAAGATTATCCTATGGGATTCTGCCTTTTCAACAATATAGCGGTCGCATCCAAGAATTTGGTTGATAAGGGTAAGAAGGTCTTTATATTGGATATTGACGGACATTTTGGGAATGGCACAGCTGATATTTTTCAGGAGGAAAGAAATATTCTTTTCATGTCCTTGCACCAGTACCCTGCATATCCAGGTTCAGGTTGGGTTGACAACATAGGTGGCGGTCCTGGAAAAGGACACATAATAAATGTGCCTCTGCCACCAGATTCTGGTGATGATCTATTGATGGATGCAATCACAAGATTGTTGCCTATAATCAGGGAGTTTGATCCGGATCATGTGGGGATAAGTGCAGGTTTTGATGGGCATCTAATGGATCCGCTCCTGAATCTTAGATATACTTATAATTCATACTATGAGATTGGAAAATTGATGGCTGAGAATTTCAAAAATATATTTGCAGTCCTTGAAGGAGGATATAATATTGATGTCCTTCCAAAATGTGTATTTTGTCTTGGTGAGGGTATATCCGGAAAAAAACAGAGTCATTTTGAAGAAAGGACAACCAGTGAAAAGGACGTTATTGAAGATTATCAGATAAGAATCAAGGAACTGGAAGAAAATCTCTCAGAATTCTGGAATACAACAGAGGAGGAATTCTGATGAAAGCATATTTGGATGTTGTAAAGAAAGTATTTGAAAAAGGAGTGAAGAAGATTGACAGGACAGGAGTTGGAATAATCTCTGTTCCGGGAACAATATTTGAACATGATATGGAAAAAGGATATCCTCTTTTGACCACCAAGACAGTGCCTTTCAGGCTGGTGGCAAGTGAACTTGAGTGTTTTATCAAAGGGATAACAGACAAGAAATGGTTACAGGAAAGAGGCAATCACATATGGGATGAATGGTGCACACCCCTGAAAATCAAGTATGCACATGATGAAGAGACAAAAAAAAAGATGAAGGAAGAGCGTGACCTGGGTCCGCTGTACGGATGGGAATGGAGGCATTTTGGTGCTGAGTATGTGGATTATAAAACAGATTATTCAGGAAAAGGAGTTGATCAGCTGAAGAGGCTTGTAAGACTCATTAAAGAGACGCCTGAAAGTCGGAGGATGCTGGTCCTTGCATGGAATCCTTTAGATATTGATAAGGTTGTACCGCCATTCTGCCACTATGGGTTTCAGGTCACAGTCAACAATGATAAGCTCAATCTGATGTGGAACCAGAGATCAGTTGATGTGGCTCTTGGATTACCATTCAATATTGCCAGCTATGCATTGATGCTGCATCTCCTGGCAAAAGCGACAGGTTACAAAGAGGGAAAATTAGTTGGTTTTCTTGGAGATACACATATATATCTTAATCATACAGAAGGCCTGAAAGAACAGATAAAAAGAGAGCCATTTGGTCTTCCTGGAATTGTGACAGAAAATTTTACGACTATATTTGAATGGAAGTATACAGATACACTAGTTAAGGATTATGAGCATCATCCCAGAATTAGGTTTGAGGTAGCAGTATGACTGAGATTATCATGATTGCAGCAGTTGCAAAGAACAATATCATAGGAAAAGACAATAAGATCCCATGGTATATCAAGGAGGATTTTACGCATTTCAAAACGCTCACTTTGCACCAC
The DNA here is from genome assembly GCA_018815145.1 of Nanobdellota archaeon. GTDB lineage: Archaea > Nanobdellota > Nanobdellia > Woesearchaeales > GW2011-AR15 > WJJD01. The sequence goes on from JAHIYL010000206.1 coordinate 6,211, forward strand.
GCATGCATCATGGGGGACAGGACTTATGAATCCCTTCCAAAAAGACCACTACCGGAAAGAGAAAATATAATACTTACATTTGACAAGAATTATCAGGCACCAGGAGCCGTCGTGATGTTCTCATTTGATGAGGCCTTGGAATATTGCAAGGATAAGGAAAAGGTATTCATAATAGGGGGCGCAAGCATATATCGGCAGGGCATGAAGTACGCAAATGTCCTTGAGATAACACGCATCCACAAAGACTTTGAAGGAGACACTTATTTTCCGGAAATAAATGAATATGAATGGAACCTTGTTTCTGAGGAGAAAAGAAACCATGAGATATATGGTGATTATTCTTTTTTAAGATATGAATTAAGGAAATGACAAGCAAAACCAATGCATTGGTTCACGCTTTCTAATAAATTGTCTTGTCTAAAAAAGAGTAGAAAGGTTTTGCCAGATACATGAAGTAGATAATATTTAGTATGCACGGAAGCACTACTTCCAAAACTCTTTCATGCATTGGTTCTTTTGTGATTCCACTTATCATGAACATTAAGCCATAGTATGATATGGAAGACATAATTCCAATTAGAACATAATTTGAATGAATCAAGAAAATTGGGATACTAATAAATCCTATCATTATTGGATAAGCAAACAAAGTCTTTAGTTCAAAGCTTTTTGCAAGGAGCTCAGGAATTAATCCTGCTAGAAGAATGAATAAAATTTCACCAGTAAGTCCATCATGCCAATCAATTATGAAAGCAATAAAAAAGATGTGACCAAAATTGATTTTTGGAAATCCTTTGTAATGTCTGTAATGAAGAATACCT
>JAHIYL010000207.1 GCA_018815145.1 Nanobdellota archaeon
TATTCTTTACTTTATCATTATTTTTTGCCATATAATCTTACACCCCCATGTATGCATAATTAAAGTACTAGTTTATAAAGGTAGGAACATCTTATTTATAAATTTATTTATAAATGAATTCGTTTTCCTATATAAATCAATAGAGGAGAACTTAATTATCAAAAGGTGTTGCTAATGAAGATTTTTATTGCAAAGGAAAACATGGAATTTGAAAGACAATTTAAGGGAAAAGTCATGAATCTTCTGAAGGAACTTGGCATCAATCCAGAGACCGTCGTTGTGACAAAGGATAATGAATTGATCACTGAAGAAGATATCTTGGATGATTCTGATGAGATAAGGATATTAAGCGTCGTTAGCGGGGGCTAAAGGTAATGCTTCTGAAAGTTCAATGCGCAGTTTATTCGATTGTCTTTTTGTGTAACTAATAAGACGATTTTGGTGATATCTTGCTTCGTTTTCAGATGTGTAATTTCTTCCTAGTTTTTTTACACTAGGTTTGTTCCTTAGATTTGCCTTTGAATAATAGGGACCTTCTCTCCAATGATTGAGAAGTCCCGAATCTGTGCAATGATACAAAAACCCTCGTAATCTTTCATCAATATATTTTCTATTTGGTTCACTGCCACTCATTAAACATGGATCCACTGAAAATCCTTGCCTTACCATTTGTCTTACTATTGATTCAATACCACTACCTATTTGATCACTGTAAAATCCCTTTTTACTTCTCCAAGTATTGTCAGCCCAATATGTAATCAATGAGAATGCAATGTCATCAAATGCTGCAACATACAATTCTTTCATTGATTCTTCAAATCTTTTATTAAATTTTCTTGTTTTTTCGTTTTTTTCTCTAACTAAATAATCTCCAACCCTTACAATTACCCTGCCTTTTTTAAGTCCAATATTATCATACCCAATAAAAATAGGTACAACTTGAATAGGGTCAGAAATGCCTTTATTTCCTAGAATTCTTTCGTTTGTTTTTGATTTTTCAAGTGTTCCGCTTCTATTCATTCCACCTTCAAAATGGACAAAAATGGCTTCAGGAGAACGACCTTCTTGTCTGGTAAGTGCAGCAAATATTGGATCGTATTCACTGGATTTTGCAAGTTCATTTTCTGTTCGTAGAATCCTGACAAGTTGTTTTGTATGAGATGAAGAGACTTTAACCTTTGTATTGATGGCATCATATACTGTATATGCAGTTGATTCATTTTGGACCAGTTCATTGCTTAAAACTCTATAAGCTTCTGCAGAGGTGATTTGCCCACCATCCACCATCAATTTTTTTTCAGCTTCAAGCCTATGAAGTTCTTTTTTTAGATTTATTTCGTCTGATCTACGTATAGGATAAGTTCTAAGTATTGGTTTTAGCTCTTCAAACGGAAGGGAATTTGAGATTTTTTCCAGAGCACTTCCAACTATTTTTTCCAGAGCATGGTGCTTTCTAAAAAAACTCATTTTAGAAATTTTACGCTGTCCGGTTGCGTTTATATATTCTCCTGAAAATAGATCTTCTCTTCCTAAAATAGATATGGGAATTCCGTTGTTCGTAATCAAGCCAGGCAAGACATAAGCATAATCCACAGCATCGCCATGGGTGGCAGCATAATAAATTGGTCCTTCAGTAGGAAGTTCGCCCACAATTTGAAAATCAATATCTTTTATTGAACGAGCAAATTTATCAACACTTGAAACAACAATTTCATATAATTTTTCTGGGTGCTTTTTGCTCATCCATTTTAATGCGCTTCTCAAACCTAAAAAATTTCTTTCACTAATCTGTTCAAGAGAGTCATCTGCCATACTAATTTATTCTCCCAAATCATTAAAAATATAATCTGATTTCAGTGTTTTATGAAGTGTTTGCTTTGCAGTAAAAAATCCGTATATTTAAACCCTTGTTTATGTAAAGATCATTTTATAACGTATTTTGAAGACAAGGTTGCAGATACAATAAAAAGATTCAAACTGATAAAAAAGAATGAAAGAGTAATTGCTGCAACCAGCGGAGGCAAGGATTCACTCACTGTCCTGTATCTACTGCATAAATTTGGCTATAATCCGATTGCTCTGATAATTGATGAAGGGATTGAAGGGTACAGGGACAACACTGTTGAGGACCTTAGGGCATTCTGTGAAAAACTTAGTATTGAAGTCAGGTATGTATCATTCAAAGATGAATTCAGATTCACGCTTGACAGTGTTCTAAAAAATAAAGAAGAGAACCCATGTACTGTATGCGGTATCTTGCGGAGATATCTCCTGAACACACATTCGAGAGGATTTGATGTGATAGCGACAGGCCATAACCTGGATGATGAAAGTCAGGCTGTTTTGATGAACCTTTTAAGAAACAATATACCTTTATTGGCCAGATTGGGTCCTGTCTCAGGGATGAAATCTGAAAATAAATTCACAAAGAGAATCAAGCCATTGTATTTCTGCACAGAAAAGGAAGTCATGGCATATTCCATTCTGAAAAACATACAACATGACTTCAATGAATGCCCGTATGTAACTGATTCATACCGGCTGAAAATAAGGGAGTTCCTGAATGATTTTGAAAAAGACAATAAAGGGACAAAACATGCATTGATAAAAAGTTACCTTGGAATAGAGAAGAGATTGAAGATAGAATTTATGGACACCGGTGCAGGATCCTGCAGCATCTGCAGTGAACCTTCTGCCAGAGAAGTGTGCAACGCATGCCAGCTGATTGAAAGATTGAAGGGAAAGTAGATTTTTTTTTGTGGATTTTTTTTATCCCTCCATATCCAAAACTTTATTATATAAGGATTTCCCTCTACAAAGATATGTTTGCAGATATATGCTTTCCAAAAGGCAATGAGGAGAAATTTATTGATATTGCTGTCAGGCTTAAGACCCCGGCGCTATGTTTCATCTATGATGCAAAAACCTTTGGATCAGCTGGTAAGAAAAATCCGGAAGAACCGGAGAAGGACAAAAAAAGAGTTAAGATATTCAGAGGAAAATTTATTGCTTCAAAAAAGGAACTGCAGAGGATGCAGAAGGGCCCTGATTTAATTGTGTCAGATCTAATTGACCGAGAGTTTGTCGAGTCAAAAAAAATAAACCTTCACTATGGTTTTGAAAATCTGGTTCTGAAAGATTCAATGCATTATCGGAGAAGCGGACTGAATCAGGTTCTTGCACGGATATTATCGGATAAAGAAAAGCTCTACGCTGTATCATTCTCTAATATAGTATCTTCAAAAAATCTCCCGACACTTTTTGGCAGGCTGCATCAGAATGCAAGGCTCCTTAAGAAGTACAAGTGTCGGGTTGTTGCAGCAAGCTTTGCAAGGGAACCATATATGATGAAGGCAGAAAAGGAACTTTTATCTGTGATGTCCTGTCTGGGGTTTGATTCAGGATTGGTCAGAAAATCAACAGAAGAATTGTTTTTAGCTCTTTCAGAAAAAATCTGAAAATATGCGTCTTTTTTTGGATAACATATTTATTTTCAGGTGCACATATTCTGTTTTTTTAATATTAAGATAATTTTTTCAAAAAGAAATGTTTTTATACCTTTGGCTTTTTAATAGTTTATATGTCTAAGATAGAAACAGGGGTTGATAAGCTGGTTGAGCTTGTGAACCAATCAAAGAGCATTTCAATCAATGAAGCGGCAAAAAAATTAGGTGTTTCTGATGTTGTTGTGCAGGAATGGGCAGATTTTCTTGAAGAAGAAAAAATAATAAGCATAGAATACAAGCTGAATAAGACGGTACTTTCTGAAAGAAAACTATCAAATAAGGAAGTCAAGGTTAAGGAAAAAGACTATGGTAATAAGAAAGATGCATTTGTCAGGAAAGTCGAATCATATATGAAATCAATTGATTCAGACAGCCTTGGGCTTGAGAAATTGAAGGGTGAATTTGACAGCCTGAAAAAGGAGATTGGAAATGAAGTCTACAAAGTCAAGGATGAAGTGCAGAAGCTTGAGAATTATGAGGATCTTCAAAAGAATCTGGAAAAAGAGATAACAAAGCAGAAGGCAGAATACCAGGCAATCCTGGATTCAGCGCACACACAAATAAAGGCAGAGGAAAAGAGATACCAATCCCTTCTTCAGGAATTGGAGATAGAGAAAAGGGAATTTCAGATAAAAGAACAGAGGCTAAAAAGTCTTGAGGATAAAGAGACTGATCTTATTGCAAAACTTAAGGGATTTGTGGATCTTGTGAAGAATGTTGAAGTGACCGTCAATAAAGAAAAGGGAGAGATTGGGATTGAAGAGCATCATGTCCGGAAGCTTGAATCCATGGTGGATAAGATTGAAGAAGACATAGGTGTCAAGAAAAGGGAGCTGATGGCACTGCTTGACAGTTCCAAAAAACATGAGGAGCAAGTCATCAAGCGTCAGGAAGATATTTTGAATAAGGTCAAGTTAAAGACCGATTCAATCTCAGGCCAGCTAAAGGAGACTGAACTCATGACTGCAAAGTTCAAACAATTCTTTGATAAGAAGGTTGATATTGAAAACCTTCTAAAAAAGGCTGATGCAGAAAACCAGGAGCTCAAGAATGAGTTTGCTGATCTTGTCAAAAAGGCGACAGCATTCAACCTTGCGACAAAATCTGCTGATGCTGATACACACATTATTAAGCTTAATAAAGACCTTATCAAGATAGACAAGAAGCGGGAGAGCTACAAGCAGAAAATAAAAAAGCTCATAAAACTTATTAAGGGGTAGTCCTTAACATATTGAGGATGACAGAAAAAAAAGAGAGTGAAAAAAGTAAGAAGAATAGGTTATATGATCTTTCTAAGAAATTTTTGACTCGAAAGAAAAAGCAAGTCTTGGCACCGGAAAAAAAAGCTGAAAAGACTGCAAAGCACGCAAAAGAAAATAAAACTGCACACGGATACGTTAAATCTGATCCTGCTCCTGATGAAGAGGATAAAGAGCAGAGTGAAACAAAATCAGAAGAGACCGATGAACTTCTGCCTCATGAGATTCTGAATGGAAAAAGCCCTGAAGAGCTGGAAGCTGAGGCAAAGGCTGAGGCTGATGCTATCGCCAAGGAGCAGAAGGGAGAAGTGGTATCAGCATATGAATTCATGTCAAAGAACATCCCTATCCAGGTGCGGGTTGTGAAATTTGAAAGGGAGTTTGTACCTACCTATGAAGTCTCCATATCCCAGATTTCAAAGACAACAGAACTGATTCTTGAGAAGATAAGGCAGCAGCTGATCCGTCACGTGAATCTTGGCATCATTGAGATAACTGACTTTCGGAAAGCAGATGTTATTGAAGACAAGTTTAAAAAAACGATTGTTGTCCTGATCAATAAATACTTTCCTGACCTTGAGAATGAGACAAAGGATTTTTTGGTTACATACCTTATCCAGAAGAGCCTTGGTCTTGGAAATATCGAGATTATAATGAATGATGATTTCATTGAAGAGATTGTGATAAACTCTTCCACTGAACCGTTGTGGGTCTATCATAAGAAGCATGGATGGCTCAAAACAAACATAGAGATTTCTGATGAGGAGCAGACACGCCATTATGCAGCGATGATTGCCAGGAAGGTGGGAAGGCAGATATCTGTGTTGGATCCGCTTCTTGATGCACATCTCGGAGTAGGAGACAGGGTCAATGCAACCCTTTCACCTATATCAACCAAAGGCAATACAATAACATTCAGGAAATTTTCAAGAGAGCCATTCACAATAACACATTTTCTGCAGTATAAGACTATAACCTCTGAAGCCGCAGCACTCATCTGGCTTGCCATGCAATATGAACTCTCAGCAATCATTGCCGGAGGTACAGCATCCGGAAAGACATCAACACTCAATGTACTTGCGACATTCTTTCCACCGAACCAGAGGATAATATCAATTGAAGACACAAGAGAAGTGAGGCTGCCGAAATTCCTGCACTGGGTCCCGCTGTCGACAAGGCTTGCCAATGCAGAAGGAAAAGGTGAGATATCAATGGGTGATTTGCTGGTCAATTCTCTCAGAATGAGGCCGGACAGGATACTTGTCGGAGAGGTCAGGAGAAAGCGAGAGGCTGAGACCTTGTTTGAATCTATCCATACAGGCCATTCATGCTATGCAACATTCCACGCAAATACTGCTGAAGAGACAGTGAGGAGACTGATAAATCCGCCGATTGAGGTCCCGATAACAATGCTTCCTGCAATATCGATGATAATCATCCAGTTCAGGAACAGGAGGACAGGTAACAGGAGGACATTCCAGATTGCTGAGATACTGCCTGATTCCTCTGTCAATGTCATACTCCAATACAATCCAAAAAAAGATATTTTGGAACAGGTATCAAAATCCAAATCACTGATGGATACATTGAAGCTCTTTACAGGATTTGGAGAGAGTGAAATCCATAAGGATCTTGCTGAGAAGGAAAAAATATTAAATTATCTTGTGAAGAACAAGATTGATTCTCTTGATGGGGTAGGCAGGGTCATGGCAGAGTATTATACTAAAAGAGAGAACCTTATGTCCCATGTCAACAGGAACAAGAAGCTTGAAGACAACTGATCCATTTGTCAAAGTGGAATACACTTTGATCACACAGAATTCCAGAAGGAATTCTAGTGTTTTAAGAGGTGACTTGATATCAATATTATCAAACTAATCACAAAGGTCTTTCCAGATCTGCCTTTAAAGCTGCGCCAGGCAAATATGGAATTTTCTTCTGAGGAATTTGTCAAGCGCACAATACATACTGCTTTTATGATGAGTTTCATGGTCATGCTCATTGTTTTTGGTTTTGCATCTGCATATGTAGAAAAAAAAGTAATTTGGTTGGTAGTGTTGATCGGCTTTCCTATATCTGTGGTCTGCATGTTCTTCTATTTTTTGCAGATGCCTACTATCAAGATAATGAAGCTGAGGAAGAGCGTGAACAAGGAAATTGTATTTGCAGGGAGGTTTTTAATAGTTGAGCTTGAGAGTGGTGTTTCTGTTTTTTCAGCATTAAAAAATATCAGCAAGAATTTTGAGGTTGTTGGTGCATATTTCCAGGAGATAGTCGAAAAAGTAAGTGTGGGTACAACACTTGAAGGAGCAATAAATGAAGCAGTAGACCAAGTTCCCAGTGAAGCGCTCAGAAGGATACTCTGGCAGATAGCAAATTCAATCCAAACAGGATCTAATATTGTCTCACCTCTTGCAAATGTTGTCGAGACATTGGTGCGGGAGCAGCAGATAGAGGTTGCAGAATACGGCAGGAAACTAAATCCATTGGCCATGTTCTATATGCTGATAGCTGTGATATTACCCACTCTTGGGATAACTCTCCTCACCATCATGACATTGTTTATGGGTATTAATCTTACACTATTGCATCTGATGGTGATACTTGGGCTGTTGGGTTTTATGCAGTTCATGTTCCTGGCAATAATAAATTCATCCAGACCGGCAATAGAGTTGTGAAAATCATCATAATATAAAAAAAGCAGAATGAAAAAAAGAGAAAAAAAGCAGGAAAAAGAAGATGAAGGCACTGAGAAAAAGGTTTTGCCAGAAGGTGATATGCCCATACAAGAAGATAGATATCAGGGTAAACCTAAGTATACACCTCATGGAATGCATAATCGATTAAAAAATGAAAGGACAAAGATTTCCCTTAGAGACAGATTGCTTTTCCTTATACCTAATCTAGATCATTACAAAGAAAAAGCCAGAGTAAATACTGACTCAAAAAAACTCATCAGCGGCTTTTTCATAGTGGCGATGTTCCTTAATTTCCTTTTGTCAATACAGATATTTCAGAACTCTACGGTCATAGGCCGGGGAGGGATATTGTCATTTGCCTTGATAGTAATCTCATGGATAATGGGGTTTGTGTTTTTTGTATATATTCTTTGGTTCGGATTCTGTGTATTCCTTGATATAAGAATCAAGATCCTCTCAAAACAAGACCGGCAGGATATGCAGCCCGAAAAGGAGAAAAATGTAAAATCTATGAGCAGGATAAGACATGAAAAGCCGAGAAGTGAATTTGCTTCAAGAAGAATTAAGAAAAAGCAGAAGCAAAAACTCAAAGTCAGCCAGTTCCAGCGTCAGAAGAATCTCATAGAATTCATTGAAAAATCAGGGCTTGATATGAAGCACTCTGTACTTTCCCTTCATATTTTCAGGTTTTCTGTTATATTCACGTTTTTGGTGAATGTCTTCTTGTTCTATCAGTTTTCAAAAGTCAGGCCGGGAGTATTCTACTCAGTGGTCATGAGCATGACACTTTGGACACTGGGGATTGCTGGAATAGTCTTTTTTTTCTGGGCTATATTTTATTTTTATGTAGATACCAGGATATACAACAGGACAAAGAAGATTGAGGAAGTGCTTCCTGATTATCTGCATCTTACTTCTGCCAATATCTCTGCAGGAATGCCGATAGACAGAGCCCTGTGGTATGCAGTCAGGCCGAATTTCGGAGTCCTTGCCAAGGAGATTGAGGATGTAGCAAAGTCAACACTTGTAGGAGGAAAACTTGAAGACGAGCTTGTCAAGTTCACTAAAAAATATGATTCAATCATCCTCAAGAGAAGCATCAATCTCCTGCTTGAAGGCCTGGAATCAGGTGGTGAGATCGGAGACCTGTTGAATCGGATAGCTAAGAATATCGAAGAGACAAGGATGATAAAAAAAGAGATGGCTGCATCAGTAACTACCTATGTGATATTCATAATCTTTGCAACAGTTGTTGCTGCACCCTTCCTTTTTGGCCTTTCTACCCAGCTCATTGTAATAATGCAGTCCATACTCGGGAACATTGATATGGGTACGGCATCTTCTGCTGGCAGCAGCATGGGGATGATGTTCAATATTTCAGGTGAAGGCATGAAGCTTGAGGATTACCGGCTCTTTGTCATCCTGTGCATTGCCATGACAAGCACGTTTTCGACAGTTATCATCACTACAATACAAAAGGGTAATGTGAGGGAAGGCCTGCATCTGATACCTATATTTGTCACAATAGCGCTTGTGCTGTATTTTACATCCTCTTCACTGATACACGGATTTCTCGGCGGGTTTTTCTGAACACCAAATCAAAAAAATTTATAATTTAGTTTTATATACAATGAAATTATGGAAAAATCAAAGAATTTAGCCGAAAATAAATCAAAGATAGTCACTGAAGAAATATTGAGATTTAGGGAATTAGTCAAGGGTCACAGGAAATTGTTGAAGGCTATAGGTGAACTTTAGCAAAATACATGGGTTTTTGGGCAGTTTTTTCTGACCAATAAGAACATTACGATACCAGTATAGAAAATCGTAACATTTATATATCTGCTATGTTATAACTAGTATGTAACTAGTATTTATAATAATATAAGAGGTGTTAAAATGAACAGAAAAGGTCAAGCAGCCATGGAATTTCTAATGACCTATGGTTGGGCAATATTGGTTGTAATCGCAGCAATCGCAGCACTGGCATATTTCGGAGTGCTCTCACCAGAGAAGATGCTGCCGGAAAGGACGACATTCCAGGCACCGGTGCCGAATGTTGATAATGCGATTGTCATGGCAGGCGGAGCAGATGCAGGTTATGTTGAGATTGCATTCAAAAACAATGTAGGATTTACAATCAATGTCACAGATGTTTATGCTGCAGATGGTGATTGTGGTTCAGTTAGTGCAACAGGAGCTGAAGAGATAAGTGTTGAAGGCGCAGCTTTTACAACAATTCCAATTGCAAGTACTGTGACTAATGGACAGGGATTCAGGATCAAATTTAGATGCACACCAGCTTTGCTTGCAGGTGAAAAATTCAAGTCTGATATTACATTTAAATATGTCAATACAGAGACAATGCAGGAAAGGCCGCACCAGGGAACTGTCCAGGGAAGAATAGTATAAAGATTCTTTCCAGTTTTATTTTTTCTTATTATTCTTTCTAGTGATTCTGGTTGTTATTTTTATTGTAATAATACATAATTTACTTTTACTACAAAAAAACATTTAATTACTATTACAATTATTTATTTTATTGCATAATTATTACATAATTTAACAAATGAGAACAGAAATTGACAGATACGGAAGAAAGAAATATTTTTTTTCAAGCAGTGTTGTGCAGGGAGGATATCTTTATTCGCACAAGACAACAGGAAAATCTATAGAAAACAAAGAAGGCCTGAGAAATGCGCTGAATGCAATCTCCAAAAAATTTAAGCTCATAGATACAACAATAAGAATATGTGAGAGAAGACATAAAGAAATTCGGATTTAATTATGATGAAGGATGAAAAATGATCAAAAAAGACAATAATGCAGGAACAGCCCTGATAATCCTGAATGCAGTAAATAATATCCGGGTTGGAAAGCATAAATTAGCATGTTTTCTAAAAGGCTCAAGATCAAAATCAATCAACCCAATTTCACAGCAGCAGACATACGGCGGCCTGCTCTGGCATGATATTTCCACAATAGAAGGGTTCATTGAGCAGCTGGAAGCCATGGAACTGATAAGAAGAACAAATATTTCAAGCAGTTATCACCCCTATGCTTATTCTGTATATGTCTTGACAGATGCAGGAAAAAAAGCAGTGGAAGAAAAAATTGATGTTCCTCTCCAAACAGTAAAGCAAAAAAAGAAGATCATTGTTGGAGACTCTGAAAAAATTACTTTGTCCATGCTCAAACAGGGAATGACTGTAGTTGAGATTGCCAGGAAGAGACAGCTTGTGGAATCAACCATATACGCGCATGTTTATGCATTGGTTGTCAATAAACAGATATCTTGTGCAGAAGTGATTCCAGCAGATGATCTTAAAAATATCCATGATATATTCGCAAATTTTAAAAAACAACCAGCATTAAAGGAATTAAAAGCACTACTGCGTGAAAAAATCAGTTATGGCGAGATAAGATGTGCAGCATTTGAGTATTATAATAGAAAAAATAATTAA
>JAHIYL010000208.1 GCA_018815145.1 Nanobdellota archaeon
ATATGTAGTGGTTAACTTTTATTTATGGTGTCAATTATCACTAAAAAAATTAATGGAAATGAATATCTTTATCTAGTCCATTCTATAAGGATAAAACAAAAAATTATCCAAAAAACAATAAAATATGTTGGGAAAAAAAGACCTGTACCAAAAGAAGAATTTGAGTGTATGAAACAATCATACGAAAACAAAGACTGGATTTTGGATGAATCAAATGATAAGCTTTCGTATCAGGATCACAATTTTATGAAAAAAGCATCTGATGCTTATCAGGAATATTTAGAAAATTTGGACAGAATATCTGGAGAAAAAGAAAGATAGAAATTCTTGAGTAAATTTATTTCTAACAGCAATGCTATTGAAGGCTCTACATTGACACCTAAGGATACATATAATTTTCTTTTCAAAGATTTATCTCCGGATGGGCATACAAAAAAGGAGATGAATATGGCTACAAATATGTTGAAAGCATGGGAGTATCTTGAAAAAAATAAAAAAAAGTTTCCAAATCAGAGTGACATAAAGAAATTGCATATGCTTGTAAATAAAGAGATAGAGCAGAATGATACCTTAGGAGAATATAAGAAAGTCCAAAATTATATTGGAGAAATCTATACAACTTCTCATTTATTCACTCAGGAAAAAATGGATCAGCTTTTCGTCTGGATAAAACAAGCATATAAAAAAATAGATGATTTTGAAGTTGCTTTTCAAAGCCATGCTCAATTTGAGATAATCCATCCATTTATTGATGGCAATGGAAGAGTGGGAAGACTGTTTTTGAATTGGCTTTTGCTGTATAAAAAATTAAGTCCTTTAGCTATAAGAAGCCAAAAAAGAAACAGTTATATTTCAGCATTGCATAATTCTCAGCGCGGAAAAGTAAAAGCAATATGTGTTTTTTGCTTAAAGGAGTATCTGAATCAGTATAGATTTGTGTGAGAATTAAGCAGAAATCATAACTCATAAAAATGGATTACAAAAGACTCTGCCAAAATTGTCCGCCTGAAAAGCACTGCTGCATATTCATGAATAATCCAGGATTCACTTTTGTCAGCCAATCAGATGCAAAATCTATTAAAAAAAAGACAAAAAAAGAGTACTCTTATTTCTTAGATTTTTCACCTCTGCCAAAAAAGACAGTGTATCTTCTGAAAAAAGATGATCCCAGCCTGGAGGGCTTTCTCAGATATACTATGCTCGATAAAGAGGGGCGACTTCTCCGGCTGAAGACAAAAAAGGACGGCAGGTGCATTTTTTTAGATGACAACAAAGAATGCGAAATCTATGACATCAGGCCGAATGTCTGCAGGATATATCCTTTTTGGGCAATCCGGCTTATTGACGGAAATCTCAAGATTATCAGGCACGATCCTGAACCAAGATGTCCAATCATTGATGATATAGGTTCTAATGATCCAGATGAAGTCCTTTCAGAAGAAGAGCTTCAATCAATCAAAGAAATATTTGCAGAAATCGAAAAAGAAGCAGGGGATTATTAGGCTAGCATTCCAGCTTGAAAATTATATCTGGCGGATCAAAATTTTGATCTATGAAAAATGCAGGCTCTTATTTATAAAATTTATATAAATACATATTTGTCCTCTCTTCTGACATCTTGAACTGAATCTCCTTTCTTGTCCTTAATTTTGTTAAGGTGGTCGTGACTGAACCCACAGAAGCACCCAGTTCTCCTGCTATTTTTTTTGATGTCCACCAAATCCCTTGATTTTTTTTTAAGAAATCAAATACCTCTTGTTGTCCCATAAAAAGATATAGATTGCATGAGGTTAAAAATTTTTCCAATTAAATGGGGTATTTCAAGCAAAAAAAGGGAGAAATCCATAAAATCGGCGCTAAAACATTGATTTGGATTTTGAGCTTGGACATTGATATCAGATTAACAGATTTCTTCAGAACACACATAGACAACCAAATTTCCGCAATATTTTTATATGAAACTTGGCAACCTTGATCCAATGAAGAAAATAAATCTGGCATTCTTGGTGCTGCTCTTGGCAATGGCAGTGATCGCTGTCAAGACAACGCTCCTTTATCTGGATCTTCAGCCATTGACGAGCAATACTCTGCTTTCGGTCATAATTACAGGTGTGACATTTTTCCTTGGATTCTTTCTTGCAGGAACACTTTCTGACTATAAGGAAGCTGAAAGGCTGCCAAGCATGATTGCATCAGAGCTTGATTTTTTTGTAAATGAGGGCAGGTATATAAAGAACAGCAAAAAAAAATTTTGCCTGAAAAGACTGATGAAGAACATTGATTACATTGTGGATGCACTCATGCATGACATCAAGTCAAGCAAGAGCAAGTTTGCGATAGACAGGATCAATGAGATGAATATCTCAATTGGTGAGGCAGAGGAGATGGGCTATCCAATCCAGCAAGTAGTAAGGTTGAAAAGCCATCAGCATGAGCTGAGAAAAGCTGTCATGAGGATCTATCAGATTAAGAGGACGAAATTCATCCCGGCTGCATACAATATTGCTATGATCATGGTAGCGTTGACAATATGTCTTCTGCTTTTGCTCAGGTTTGATACTTATGTTGATGCAATGGTGTTCACAGGAGTCGTCTCGTATATATTCCTGTATGTGGTCCTCCTGATAAAAGATGTCGATGATCCGTTTGAGATGGAAGAAGGCTCATCTGCTGATGTGAACCTCAGGCTTTTGGATGACTACAAAAATATGAAATAGCTTCAGTGCAATGCATTGACATGCCTAATCGGCTTTTCTTTTTCTCATGACATATGCGCCTATGCCAACCAATATAAGTCCGGCACCGATCGTGGTAAATTCAGGGACTTCTCCATCATTATCCCTGCCAGCGCAAGCATCATGGACAAACCACAGTTCATTATTGAATCCGTCCAGCTGATAGACTTCTGTCCCTGCTCCGTCACAATGGTCATAGAGAGGATCAAAAAAATTTGCAGCGCAGTATCCTCCGACATGATGGTCGCCCATGTTGAACAGAGACTTTGAAGGACGCAGGGCCCATTCATCATCACCCGCAACCCATCTCCATGAGAGAAGCCCGGAGACACCTTCCGGTGCTGCAGAACTGCATCGTCCGCTGCATGGACTTGCCCATGCCCACCAAAGGCCGTTATGATAGATTGCAGGAACACTATCCAGGCATGAACTGTCTGTATCTTCTGCACACACAATTCCTACCAGCAATATGAATATAATAAAACATAAGATTTTTTTCATCTTAAGTCACCCCCATGATATTTATGTCAGTCAGATATTTATATTTTACTGAAATTTCCCCGGAGCACATATGGCAATGTCAAATGATATCTCAGTACTCAGTCTTCCAAAAATATCAAAAAATATCCAAAAATTAATATTTTTATCCGAAATATCGTTTTCAGGATAAATTTTTAGCAAAATATTTTTATACCCAAAATATTTTCCAGATAATCATTAAGGGGTGTAAGATGAAAAAAACTATTATTGTGATATTTGTGGTTCTTTTGACATTAGTATTGAGTGCAAATGCAGACATAATCATCAATGAGATCCTTGCTGACCCTGCTGCGGGTCTTGGTGGTGATGCTAATGGTGACGGGACACGAGATTCTTATGATGACGAATTCATCGAAATAGTCAATACAGGAGCAGAGGAGAAGGATATCTCCGGCTGGGCATTGTCTGACAGTGCGGATGTCAGGCATGTGTTTCCTGTTGGAACAATAATTCCTGCAGACTGTGCAGTTGTTGTATTTGGAGGTGGATCTCCTGCAGGAGATTTTGGCCAGGTATTGGTACAGACTTCAAGCACAGGTTCGCTTGGCCTGAATAACGGAGGAGATACAGTAACTATTGGTGATGGTCTTTCGGTTCTATCAATAGCATCGTTTGGTTCAGATGGAGGTTTTGATCAATCTCTCACGCTCTATCCTGATATTATAGGTCTTCTTCCTCTTGTGAAGCATTCAACTGCAATGGGATCAGAAGGCAGGTTATTTTCTCCGGGAACAAAAAGTGATGGGACCATGTTCTCCGGTTGTATTGATGAGGGACAAGATGGCGATGAAGAGGAAGAGATACCTGAATTCAATGCTGTTGCCATTCCTCTCATGATATTGATATCAGGGATATATATGGCTATGAAAAGAAGAAATCAATAGATCGTATTGTGCCAGGACAGATATAATTAAATATGAATTGATTTTTATGCTATTCCATGAACAGGATTTTCAGGATTGTCTTTTCAAAGATCATCGGCTTGATGATATTCTTATTTATGCTTCTTATTGTGAATTCTGTGGATCTAAACAATCATGTGTACAGGATAGTCGCAGAGTTCTTCAATTACAATGCTGCTTTCATAATATTCATGTCAATATCCTTCATGGTTGTTGAGATACTTTTTGCGATTCCATTTCCATTCAATCTTGTTGCACCTATTTTTTCTGCCTTTGCATCAATCATATTGGTCACTTTTCTGGCAAGGATATTTGAGATGGTCGACAGTATCACCATGGCCAGGATATTTTATTTTTTTTCTCCGCTCATGTTTCTGATATATCCGCTAGTGTTTGTTGCAGTCCTCATCGGCGGGTACATTTCTATATTTTCAAGGCTGGTCACAAAGAAAGTCAAAAAAGAGATAAAGACTGAAAAAGAGACAAAGAAAGGGATAAAAAAGAAAAAAGATAAATCTTGGGAAGAAGTAGGGGATGGGTTCAAAAAAGCATTCTCAGATTTTTTCAGGAAACTTGCTGATTCTATTGATAAGAAAGAGTGATTTCTTCTGCTTTAGAAAGAATTAAATACTAATCTGGTTCTACACAGAGACATAAAATCCATAGAAGAAAAGCGGGGAGTGAAGCGATGAAAAAAAGAAATCTATTGCTGTTCTTAATACTAATATTCTCATCGATATCAATGCAGGTCTCTGCACAATATTTCGGCTATGGGTGGAATGAAGGAGACTGCAAATCAGATAAAGATCCGTTATATATGGAAATGCCGGATACTCTCCATGCAATGATCCCTACCAATGTTAAAATCTATATCAATGATCCTATTGTCAGAGAATATGCCCAATATATCGAGATCCAGGCAGGAAACTCTCATACCTACCAGACAACAGGGCCCAAACCTTCAAGGACTTCTGGCGGTGCGTTTAGCGAGACAATGCCTTATGATGGTGAAGACATCATAGAATTTGGTTTCAGACCCAGTGATCGGGTCGGATTGCCTACATCAATAATCGTGACTTTCTATATAGCAAAAGAATCGCAGGTAGAATACCCTGATACACATGATGAAGAATCACAGTTTTATGGATATAATTGCCACCGTGAGTATAATTCTCTCTTGTGCAACAAGGAAGATGGTTGTGATATATGCAACTATCCAATCGGACAAGTCATCAAACATTATATGATGAGCGATACTGATGAGACTGTCTCAATTCCGGACAGGGTTGATTTTGTGGATGAAAAAGCTGAAAATGGATACACCGCAGTAGCATCTCAATCTTTATCTTATAATGCAAAAAAAAAATTTATCAATACCCAGGGATATGAATTTGAAACAAGCGACATATATAGTATTACGCTTCAGACACAGGAACTATGGGATACTTTTGAAGCATATAAAGAGAATGATCTTGACGGATACATAGGCCCGAAAGATGATGTGAAAAATCCTGATGTTACAGTGAATGATATTTCAGCATCCGGTCCTGAGCTTACAGGAAAAGCATATGAGATGGTATATAATGGGCCGCTCAATCCCCAGAACGGGGCTGATTTTGTGGATATATACTACCAGCTGTTTGCTGAGATGGCGCCAAAGGGCAGCGGGGTCATGATAGTCAAAGCTGCAAGGCAGACTGTCTTTGAAAAAGGTACAGGTTCAGAGGCTGAATTAGAAGCAGTAAGAAACGATGTCCTGAACCTGCTATCAAGCTATAAATTGTCAAAAGGTAAAGTGATTGGACCCGGAGATTATGAATATATTGAAAATAACTTCAAATGGTATATCAGGGGAGAACCGGAGGAAGAGGAGACCACTGATGAATATTATGTTGCAGGCCATATCAGTGATTATTTTGATCATCCCATGCCTTATATGAGGATGGTTGCAGTCATTGAAGGAAAAGAATACGAAGGGTTCACTGATGAGGATGGTGTTTACAGGATAAGACTGGAAGGCCTTGAACTGAAAGAAGGCGAAGAAAAGGATGTTACATTATTTGCAATGTTTGACTATTACAGGAACGGGAAGAATTATTTTGACATCTATTTCAGAAAACCAAATAATCAATATGACTCTGTCGCTGCACACAAAAAAGGAAAATTAGTATTCGGAGAGCATCTCCAGATTGATTTCATCATGGATGGCGGCGGAGACTTTGGTACTTCTTTTGCAAATAAGCAGGACATCATGCATTATTCGCTCATATATTTCAATACAGCAGAAGCAGTCGAGTTCATTCTCAATACACTCAAAGAAGATATGGATTACAAACTTCCTGTCACTGTATATGTAGGGAATCTGCACAAAAAAACTTTGTATTCACCAGATGATTCACGTATTTTAATTTCTGCAGCTGGAACTTCACTCTCAGATTCAGACAGGCCTGACAACAGGGAATATCATGAATTTTCACATGCGCTCATGTATGACATATACAATGCCTGGCCTGCAGGAAGGATGGAGCCCGGAAACAAAAATCATGATGGTTTCCTGAACAATAATACAGGAGATTCATACCTGGAAGGATTTGCTGAATTCATGGCAATGGTCATATCTGATGATATGGGAGAACCATTGCCTACAATATACGCAGGTTTCGGAAGCATGGAGAAAAATTACAAGCCATGGGACGGCAGAGGGATGGATGAAGAATTTGCTGTTGCATCTTTGCTGTGGGACATATATGACGACAGGAATGAGAAAGGAGATTCAATCACTTTATCTCTTGACGATATCTGGAAAGTCTTAAAAGTCAAGAGGAGGGATTTCTATGAATACTATAAAGCATTCAAGACAGAATTTCCTGAACAGTCAGATGCATTTGATGAGCTGTTCAAGATGCATGGCTTTTTTCATGATACAAGAGTGGGAGATTCAGTGTATGATCCGGGAGAACCATGGAAATATACCAATGCCCAGGAGACGCAGTGGAGATTCATCGATCTCTCAGGAAACATAACCCAGACAAAGACTATTGAATACCAGCCTGGTTTTACAATAGGAAAAGCAACAAATTATGACCGGCCGGACAGGTCATCAGCAGTAAGGATACCTGGTGCTTTCCTGAAAGTGAAAGATGATGAAGTAGATTTTTATAATATCAAGGTGACGCATGAAGACAGCAGCCTTGACTATGAATATGTTGTAGAAAGGGCTGAAGAGAAGATATATATCCAGCCATTGCCACTGGATGAGGATGCTGAAATCACAGTGACGCCTGCTTCTAAGGATTACAAAGCAGAAGAAGTCTTTTCCATCAATAGTCAGGATATGAATGAGCTTCTCTCTTCAGGCAAAGATCTTGACGGGTACTTTGCTGAGCATGAATTCAATCTGAAACCTACAGGCAGCAAAACAGATGAAAAATATCTCCTGTTTGATGATACTGAACCCACATATGAGTATGAAGGTGACTTGGGCGAAGAGTATGAGATAAAGATCAGCAAAGACGCCAAAAAATTGACTGTGAGTGAAAGTGAAAATAATTCAGGGGCAGCCTTTTCCTTTCCTTTTGGCAGGATATTATTTTATATTCTGCTTGGTGTCTTTGTGTTTTTTTACATAAAAAAACCAAAATTCAGGAAAAAGACAAACGATTTTGCACAAAAAGTGTGGCATTTGATCAAGAAATCTGCCAAGTGGTTCATGAAATATGGTGTACCCGCAATACTAACATTTTTAAAATGGCTCTATAACTTGATTGTAAAAATAATCAGGGGAATTGTGCATCACTCAAAAAAAGCAATTGAAAAAACAAAGCCGCATGTGAAGAAAGCGCATGAGAATATCAAAAAGAAAATAGCTGAAAATAAAGAAAAGAAGAAAAAGCAAAAGAAAAAGACAGAAAAATCAAAAAATGATTAGGGGGAATCGACATGGACAAAAAAAAGAAAGAAAAGCCTGACAGGTCAGGAAAACCAGTCAGCATGGTATTTTTCATAGTGTTCTGGGCAATCGCTATTGGAGCAGCCTTCATATTTGGAGGTAAGGATCTTGCTATGGGAGTCTCACTTGCTGCAGTCATCAGCTGCATTCTCTGGGTATCATCAATTAATTCAAGATATTCCGGGAAGATAGTCAGGTTCGAGATAAAGACATACAGAGACAAGGACAATTTCCCAAGAGAAATCAGGAAAGCAGTACTGGAACTTGACAATGGCAAGACAAAGAAGATAGGTTTCATGCCTGATTGGAAAGTCGGCGACCAAGTTGTCAAGGCGAGAGGAGAGACAGCACCGAAAGTTGTGG
>JAHIYL010000209.1 GCA_018815145.1 Nanobdellota archaeon
AAAAAAATTGCATTTTTTGTTCAAACATTTGACATCTAATTTTCTTCTTTTTTTTGGCATTTTAGCTATTAACACCTCTTTCCTAATAAAATTATAGAAGATGAACTAGTATTTATATCATTCGTTTAAGTAGTCATTCTGTTGTGTGATATATCCTTCTTGTAGACACTGGTTGGTTAATTATTTCAGCTGAGATACCCTTTTTGTGGATTAATAATGGGACATGAGCCACTTCATTATATGCTCCAAGTGAGTGAGTTACAAAACCTTTTTCACCGAAATATTCTCCATGATCTGCAACAATAATCAGGTTTGTGTTCTCTCTGTTTCTCAGATAATTAAGTAGAGATGCTAATTGGGCATCTTGTTTCTGTACCTCAGCCAGGTAAAAATATCTTTGAGTTTCCAAATCCTCCATATTTACACCACTCAATGATAGTGGAAGATCGTTGAGTTGTGAATCATTATTAAAGTGCTTTACAGAAGATAATTCTTCTGGAGAAGGTTGTGTTAATAATGGATTATTAGTGAAGCCCATTGTAGTATAACCTGATTTTCTGAGAGTCTGTGCCAGATATTCCAAATTATTGTTAGGTTCTTAATAAAAGTCTTTTACTCCATGTTCAGAGGGATATAATCCTGTCCAGAAAGAATTATGCGCAGGGACAGTCCATTGTGCAGGGGATAAGGCATGTGTAAATACCAAACAATCATTGCATAATGCATCAAGATTTGGAGTAATTTCTCCAATATTTGAGAGTCCAAGCTGTTCTCTGTAAAAGGATATTGCATCAGCTCTATGTGTATCCAACACAATCATTACAATATCTGGTCTTTCCATTTTTCACAAATGTAGAAACAAGGTATATAAAAATCTATATAATTTATCTAAATCTCTTCACTTAAACTTCATCCCCGGCATTCCGCCTTTCTGGAACTTCTTCATCATGCGCTCCATAGATTTCTCGCTTCCGCCGCCCTTGAACATCTTCATCATCTTCTTGCTCTGCTTGTACTGCTTGATGAGTTCGCGAACCTCAGAAATCTTTGATCCTGAACCTCTGCTTATCCTTTCTGCCCTGCTGCTTCCTATGGTTTCAGGGTCCTCAAGCTCTTCTTTTGTCATTGAATCCATAATGTATTTCCAACGGTCCAACTTGCCCTCCTGTACAGTGAGGGCTTCTTTGGGTATCTTCATCTGACCCATCCCTGGGATGAGATCCATTATCTTATTCAACGGTCCCATCTTTTTCATTGCCTGCATCTGTTCATAAAGGTCTATAAGATTGAATTCCCCCTTCAGGAATTTCCTGCCCATGTCCTCTGCATCCTCTTCAGTCATCGCATCTTTGGCTTTCTCAAGAAGCGCTTCAATATCTCCCATGCCTAAGAGTCTTGACACAAATCCTTTTGGATTGAATTCCTCAAGATCATTTATCTTCTCACCAACCCCTATGAACTTCACATTGGCATTTGTTATTGCACAGGCAGAAAGAGATCCTCCTCCTTTTGCTGTGCCGTCAAGCTTTGAGATAATCACACCAGTGACTGAACAGGTCTTATGGAATGCAGCTGCCTGTGCTTCAGCTGCCTGACCGATGTCCGCAGAAATGACCAAAAGCCTTTCCTGGGCCTTGACAAGCTTATTGATCTTGTTGAGTTCTTCTATCAGTTCATCAGATAATGCATCCCTGCCGGCAGTGTCTACAATCACAACATCATATTCCTTCAGCTGTTTTTCAAAAGATTTATAGATCTTTATCGGATCTTTTTCCTTAGGGTTTCCAAATACAGGGACATTTATCTGAGAGCCTAATTGTCTCATCTGCTCAAATGCAGCAGGTCTCCAGACATCCAGCTGTATCATAGCTATCTTATATGCCCTCTTCTGAAAAAATCTCGCCAACTTTGCTGAAGTAGTTGTTTTTCCTGAACCAAAAAGACCTACCATCATTATCTTAAATGGAGTTGAGTTTACTGCTATCTTATGCCCTTCACCGCCAAGAAATTCAACAAGCTCTTCATAGACTATGTGGACAAGATGTTCTTTCTGAGTAAGCCCGGGAGGGGCCTGTTCCTTTTTTATCCTTTCCTTGATCTTGCTCGTCATGCTGAATACAAGCTTCACATTGACATCTGCTGAAAGAAGGGCTCTCTGTATCTCCTTCACTAATTCATTTATGAGTTTATCATCTACAAAGACGCTCTTTGCAATCTTCTCCAGCGTATTTTTCAATGACGAGCCAAGTTTGTCCAATACCATTTCTAAACCTGAAAAATCATGTGATTTTTATAAAATTAACTAATGACAACCTGTTTATCTGCGGCAATGTACTCAATCAATATCTTCTGCTGGCTGACAATATCCTGAAGAAACCTGATATTGTTCTCCGACCCGCAGTCATGTTCTTCTCCTGTCTGATCATCAAGATTGTTTGCAATTATGTGGCAGATCTCCCTCTCAAGCAATATGTCTGTGATGTTTTTTTCAGTGAGGGGTTCAATTAGTATTGACGGATCCCGGACAATCAACTGGCTGCAGAGTATATCTGTTTCCCTTCTTCCGCTGCGAGACATGTACCAACATTTGGTGATATATTGTAATATCTCATTAACAGGGTCCTCCTCAATATTGATGAAATCAGAATCAAATTCTGTATAGTCTTCACAAACACTGTCGCCTGACTGTTCCCATATCTTTGCTTTAGCCTGATATATTGTCCTGCAGTAAAGGTTTTTTCCAATGTCTGAATTCTGGCCTATAAGGACAAAGAGCAGTGATATGGCAGCTATGGATATGAGTACAGAAAATATGATGAAAATCGAAATTTCTGCTTTTTTCATAACCATTTTACCTTTTTTAGGGACTGCATTGTTCCACACCACAGCCTATTTGTTTGTCTTCTGTGACTGAAACACATGAACCGCCGCTGCATTTGGAATAAGTAAACGTCTGTGTCTGTGGATCAAGAGCACTGCAAGCCACTTTCCCCTCAATATTATCGTAGCAGCCATAAACCGGCGGAGATCCATACGTCCCAACACTGCAGCTGCTATCATAATATTCCCAGGGACAGCATTCCGGTGTAGGCCATTTGTCGTCTGTTCGCATAGAAACATGCTCCTTAAAACTGATCATCAGATTCTTGAACCCATCCTCATCAACCGGAGACAGATATTTTTTGTCAGTGCAGTTGATCTCATAATAAAATTCTATCTTAATAAAAATCGCCTTGCCAAGACAAGTCTGACCGGCATAACAGTCTTTGCAGCATCCTCCGCATGGGTCCTGGTCACTATTGAATTCGCAGTCTCCTGCTTTGAACGGCAACAATTCACCATCTAAAGAATAACAATACGGATCATCTCTTGGAACATATTTACAGCTATAGTCCTTGCAGCCTGAGGGGCAGACTTTTGGAGTGCTGCCAATCGGAATGTTTTTGCAATCCTGACCCAGAATTGCAAAACTGCATTCAACATTGCCGTCAAACATCTTTTCAAGTTCCTTGACATTCTGCTCAACAAGTGATTCAACTGTCCATGATGAGCTTGGATCAAAAGGATACGGACAGTTTCCGCATAACGGACAATCACAATCTAAGCTTGTGAAAACATACGGACTATTTATCCGATTGCATGTATCAGCCGGAATAGATGATTTATCTTCCCATTCCTGGAGTATCCTCCACATATACCAGAACCTGACAGGAGATACTTCCTGCAGATATGAGTGAAGGAATGACCGTTCCTGCGTCTCATCTGCTGTTTCAAGGACTACTGGAAAATAATCTTCAGGATCATCATTCAGGACTGAATTTGCACCAACAGGATAGAACTCATCAAATTCACCGGCAAAGACTCTTTCTTCATCCACATACAATTCAAAATGCTGATACAATCCTGTCTCCTTAATTTTGATGCCTCCAAAATCATAATTTTTTGTCCTTGCAAGATAACTGTTGGCAAATCCCGATGAATCAGTGGTCAATGATCCTTTTGTCAGGTCAAAAGGAGGAGCATCAGGACAGGATGCGATTCTCCACCATTCCTGGCCGCAGCTGTTCTCTCCATTATAGAATGCACCCTTGACAGCACCATCTCTTACAGAATGATAATAATATTTTTTCATTAGTTCTGAATAGCTGCCAAGATCTGCCTGAGTATTCTCGATTGTCTCCTTATCCTGGCCGCCCATCACCTGAAAATCCGATCTGAATCCGACAATCATTATCAGTCCAACAACTGAGAAAAGTATTGCTGCTGTCAGGAAGATCGATGCTTTCTTTTTCATTATTATGTTCATTTTATTCCTATTTTTTGAATTTGATTACATTTATTTGTATTTGCATTATCATACACATAATATTATCTATACTTCAATTTCAGTCCAAGCAGCATCTTCAAAGCCTCTCAAAGGAGAATAGATGATGTTTGCCTTGCACATTGTCCCGATTTTGCAGGGACAGGGAAATACATAAGAATATACCCTCAAATCCCTGTCAGAAGGCATGAATTTTGTGTCACTCTCACCAAATGAACTGATCTGCCTGAAAAATTCTTCCTTATTGGACATATCCAGTCCTTCTGTTAGCTGCGCCATGGCTGCAGCCGGATCAAACACATTAATGACTCTTCCACCTGTCTCATGGGCAAGCCTCTGTGCCTGCTCTTTTGAATATGGCGCAGCAACAGGACAATGACACCATAGTATCGGATCCATCGGGTCAATCACAAAGACCTTGATTCCGGCTGCTTTGCATTTTTCTATGGATTCATCAACATATGCTTTTGATAGTGCTTCGTTCTGTTCTGAGACCCCGTAATCAGGGCACTGTTTTTTTGTCAGGCACGATATTCCTGAGCACACTGCTTCATCTCCACCGATAATGAGCATCATCGGTCCGCCGTTATCCCAAGGCTCCATATGAAGTTCTTCATCCTGCATCTTGACCGGACGGCCCATAGCATTTCCGCAAAGATTTCCCGGAGTTCCTCCCCAATTCTCAAAAGGAGCATCTCCTCCCTTGTCACACACAGTTGCCCACTCTGCACCTATGGAAGTGAACTCATCCAATCCTATGATCTCTGATTCTGGAGAAATCACGTCAAGTATCTGCCGCATATTTTCGATTTCTGCGCCATATGAAGGGCTTGAATCAACAACAACTGAAAGAACAGGCCCTTTCCCCAGACTGACCTCTGAAAAAACTATTGACCATGTGCCTTTTCCATACATCTCATCAAATCTTGATCTGATAATCTCATATATGTTATATTCATATCCCTCTCCGTAGCTTGCAAAAGCTTCTCCATAGCACATATAGACTCCAAACAGTTCTTCAAACGGTATGCCGTTTATTGTAGAATAAGGTATTGAATTTGTTGAGATTGACATGTATTCTTCAATGGATTCACCTACGCTTGCTTCTCCCAGGACAATATCTGTCTTCATGCTATCCTGTTTTGATAATATTATATACAGCACAAGTACAACGACGAGTATTATAATTGCTATAAATGAATCCATCTGTGATTTTTTCTTGATTTTATTCATATTTTTGTCAATACATTCAAATTAAAATATCCAAGACATTGTCTTCATATTTCAGATATACCAGATGACTTCCTTCAGGTATGTCAAAACTATTCACTATGCATTGAAATTCAGGTATAAAACAAAGCTCATGAATGCAAAAAGCAGCATTTTCATCATCATATGATATATCCATGAAAGTCTCAAGGGAAAATTCACCATTCCGTTTCAGTGCGCATGCTTTTTTGATGGCACTGTAAAAATCGATCTCCTGACTATAATAGGCTTTGAAGATTGCTTTTCCAAAATTGATCTCATCTGTCCTGTAAAATACTGAGACAAACACATCACGCTGCACTATCTCAATTCCCATGTCCTTGGCGACTTCCGGATCTGTATCATTTATCCCGATATTCCACAATTTTCCGGAATCCAGATCCTTGACCTGTAGTGTATAAAGAAAATCATAGTTTTCCACACAACTGATATCCCTGTTCCAGCCACTGTATTTATCAAGTTTAGTCTTTGACAGAAGACCTTCACTTGAAAGTGATAATCCGGCACCGCCAAGATCATCCTTTGTCAGGCATTGGGGATTTCCTATCATTGCCTGAAAATAATTATTCACTTCTGAAAAAGAACCAAAATATTCCTTTTTAATTAGAGCCTCATTTTTTGATTTGATGAGTGAGAAAAACATGAAAAATACAAAAACAACAAGAAATATGGCAAACATGCTCTTGACTGTAAGAGACACTCCTTTCTTGCTTTTGATCCTATTCCGCATTATCCTATTCCTTAGGTTCATTGTTTTCAATTTTTATTTTCTTGAAAAGACTGAAAAGTATTGTGACAAATGCAGCTATCACTGTGACAAGCAATACAAATGACAAAGCACTTTTCCATGGCTCATTATTTTTTGATCCTGTTTCTTCCGGCATATTTTTTGGCTTGTTTTCCCTGCAATCAGAAGCACAGGATTGATCTGTCTCTTTTCCACTGCATATTCCATCCCCGCATAAATCTCTTTCATCTTCAATTGGCCTGCTGCAATCCAGCGGACATAGATCATAGTTTTCATCCTTTTCACAGATTTGGTTCCCGCAGGAATCCCTCTGCTCCTCCACTGGATCATCAATTACAATTATGTTGCCATCGTCAGCATTGCAATCCGGATCTTCATCCTGTTCACAGTCCGGATCACATACTTCATCAAAAGAAGGATTGCAGAACCGGTCACTGAACACACTTGATGCTTCCTTTTCATCAACTTCAGGTATAATGCAATCTGGATCAAAAAAATCAATACAGTCTGGATCACAGATATTATCTACACCTGGAATACATATATTATCTGGTTTGCCGGAAGTGCAATCAATGCAGGTAATCGTGTTTTCTGATACTTTACATCCACTCTCTATGCATGGCTCACATACATCATTGTAATTGCAGAGAATTATCTGATTTTCACTCAGTAGTTGACCATCAAGATATGTCATGATACTATTGACATTATTATATTTTGAAAAGATGACATAACCTGAGTCAAAGGGATATGCAGTTTCAGTACTTAGATCATAATATTCAGCTACAATTTCAACATTGAATAGTATTTCAGCACCACCTGTATTTGCAACGCGTGCAAAAAAATTATCAGTAACATAGTAATATTGGATTTGCCAATCTGCTGGATTATATTCAATGACCAGTTCCTGGCCTTGTGCTATTCCTACAATTAAAGTAAACATGATTATGCTGAATAATATGGTTTTTTTCATTTTGCGTATAACTTGCTCCTTCCGTTCCAAATATTTAAAAATACATTTTTAGGTACAACCAGGTTATGCCCGAAACTCCAATCTGAGCAATATCCATAAGGGTAATTTTCAGCTTCAGCAGATGAAGTATAAGGATCATTCAATATCACATAGTTATTTCCAGCGTAACCTACAGCTACCAGGACATGGCCTGAAGTTGACTGGTAGCAGAAATAAGGGACACTGCTCATAGCAATGCTAAATATGATTGGTTCACCTTTATCAATTGATTTCTTTACTCCATTCCAATCCATGGATGATGTCAATATGAAATCCTTATTGATATTTTCCTCTAAAAATGGCTCCATCCAGAACCATACTGCCCAACCATACCATGCTCCGGGTCCCTTGATTCTTTCCCAAAAATTCAAGGGAGATTTTTTAACACCATTATAATGCAAAACCATTGCAACAGATGTAGGGCCGCACATTGAGTTGCATGCATCAGATGATTTTCCGTGCATTCCATACCTAAGGCTGGGCTGGCATTGGTTCAGATAAGGCACATTAAGCACTTTTGCATTTGGAGGGCATTTACCATGACAGCAAGGTAGACCAGAATTCTTGCATTTTTTTGAAGCTTCCTCATCCCAACCACCAAGATTGTT
Organism: Nanobdellota archaeon; assembly: GCA_018815145.1. Lineage (GTDB taxonomy): Archaea > Nanobdellota > Nanobdellia > Woesearchaeales > GW2011-AR15 > WJJD01. The sequence goes on from JAHIYL010000209.1 coordinate 7,962, forward strand.
AAATGCTGCATTGCCGCAGTACGTGCACTCTGCATCACTGAGAGGGACCTCTTCTTCGCACTCCACTGGATCATCCGTTGCATATTGCTTTTTTATTCTGCAGAACTGTATATCATCGTAATTTCCTGATTTTAAGAGTCCATCAGAGTATTCATAGCAGACGCCTGGCTGTCCGCCGTCACTATTTCCGATGGAATGGATAAATACGTGTTCTCCATTGCTGTCAAACTCGAATTTTCTGTAGCACGTATGTGAAATGCCGAACAGGTCATAATTCACTGGATTCGAGAGTATTCCTTTTCCAACATAAAAGCCAGTATGACCTGCATGTGAATTTGGTTGGCCTGTACCAATACATGGTCTATTTGTAGTCTTTGCCTGAAATATATCTCCAGGTTCAAGCTTGTCAACATTGCTGCCCAACATTTGGACTTTTCCAGGATTACCTCCCCAAGTGCACATATTGCACCCTGAACCTGGGAATGATCCAATTGACGAAGCACCGCTCAAAACTGATTGTACATACGACGCACAGGTGAGACCAACTGGATTGCAGTTATTTGGTCCATATATCTGTGGATTATTTAATGAGTATCTGCAGCCCACATATTTCATCGCATATTCTATCATATACACAAAATCACCAGTAAGACCGCAGTTGCTTCCAGGAGGCGACATATCAATGCATTTCTCTTCGCTTGAGCTCCACTCTGTACCTTCCAGACAGCAGTGGCCATTTGAACACAAAAGACCTGATGAACAATCACCTTCGCATTGGCATTCTTCACCTTCCTCTGCGTTCAGAGAGAGCACACAACCGCTTGATCCGAATTCTGCTCTTTTTGAACAGCATATTTCTGGTGCTATGCATGTACAGTCTGCTCCACTGCTGCAGTCTTCATAATGCATAGGTTCACATACGCCGTTTCCTTCGTGGCAGTCAATATCTCCAAGGCAATCAGGATCGCATATTCCGTTTTCCTGAGAGCAATCAGGATCACATATTCCATCTACATCATCCCAATTATTTGCATAATCAGTATTAATATCAGTGCAATAGGGATTGCATACACCATCAGATACATCGCTATAACAGAGAGGATCACATATCCTTTCCACTGCGCATCCGGGATCACATACCTCATCATCAGGATCACAGACAAGCTTGTTTGAGATCAGCACATTGTCATTATCTGTGAATACTCTGACCTTTCCTGCATTTTCAACAACAGACGGAAGTATATTTATATCAGGATGAAAAAAAGTCTGCTCAACCGTAATATCTCTTTCAGGAAATGTGATTGAAATCAGATTGTCTGATACAGTCAAAATATACTCTTCAGCAAAAGATGAGACCACCTCATACTTTGCGTTTGTCGGAAAACTTATTGATTTTTCTACTGCAGATGTTATCCTGCCAAGAAAATACTCTGCCATCTCCACCTCAGTCTCTCTTGTCTGCCACCCCATCATCTTCTGGAAGGTTGACATCACAATGACTCCGACGACGAGCAGACCTATTGTAAGAACTATATTAACTACTGTCGCCCCTCTTTTTTGCATATCAAATATTGTTATGAAGATTATATTTAAATTTTTGGGAAAAAAAGACGGAATTGGAAAAAAAAGAATCATTGACTATGATTAAAAACAATATATGCTAATTTCCTGAAAAAGCTGCATTTTTTCACAGCATTTATATATAAAAAACTTTCTCAAACACTAAAAATTATTCAAAATTTGAACAAAAATGAGATATTTGCTATTCGGGGACGTGCACAGTACGGATTTAAGTAAATTAGAAAGGATTATTGATGAGAGTCAAGATCCAATTGATACAGTTATCTGCACTGGTGATTTTGATAGTGTCAAGGCTATTCTGAGTTATATGAAAATCAAAGAAAAATATGAACCTACTGGTATAAAATTCATTACTGTGCCAGGTAATCATGATGATGCTGTTTATTATAATAGAGATATAAATCTTTCTTCGTTTTATTCAGATGTTACAATCAAAGATTTACATGAAAAATTATTTAAATCAGAAAAAGCACGTGATTTAATGGAAGAAACTCTTGGACACACAAAAAAAACACTAAAGTTGTCCAAAATAACTAGTGATATTTCTGAACATGATGCAATCATTATTCATGGAGCACTGGATGGAAACATGCCTGAGGGATTCTCTAAAAAGAATTATTCCACAGAATTGCTTACTAAGGAATATATGAGAGATATGTGGCTGAGACTATATTCTGATAAACAAGAACCAATAGGGTTTGTACAAGATATTGAAAAAAGCAAAGAAAACCATGAAAGAAACTTCAGAAAAATGGAGGAATTAAAATATAGAACGATGTTAAGAGGGCATGATCATAAACCTGAGTTGGCTAAGAAACAACATGATAATACATCTTTCTTTGAACCAGTGATAGACCGAGCATATGAATTTACAGAGTCTACTTTGCTTACTATCACTCCTGGTGCTTTCCAAAATGGATACTATGCAACAATTAGTATTGAAGATCATATCAGAACAGTCATATATCATCAGATAGAACAGACAAGATGATTTATTCTTCTGCAATAATACTGCAAAACAAAATTTAAAAATCCAGATGTTTTCAACAAAACATATGATCAATGAAAAATCAGCCGGTGCAGTTGTATTCAGAAGAGCCAAGGGGACTATGGAATTTCTCCTGCTTTTCAGGGAACCAAAATTGCATTATACAGGATCCTGGAATTTCCCAAAAGGCCTGATAGATGATGGTGAAAGCCAAATGCAGGCTGCAAAAAGAGAAATCCGCGAGGAGACTGGCCTTACAGACCTTAAGTTCATGGATGGCTTTTGTGAAAAAATCACCTATACCTACAATAAAGAAAATGACACCTATTCAAAGGAGGCAGTCTTTTTTCTGGCAGAATCAATATCAGGAAAAGTGAAGATCTCTTTTGAACATGATGACTTTGAATGGCTTGAATATGATGAGGCATACAAAAGACTCACTTTTGAAAACAGCAAAAAAATACTTAGAAAAACATTTGATTTCCTGAACAGCTAAAAATGAATTTTGCATTATATACTTTTGCAGATTATCTGAAGTACTCGCTTTTGCCTGCTGTAATTTTTGCTTTCCTTCTTTTTGCTTTGATCTATATCATATTTACGACTGATGCAAATTCAATGAAATGTTTCAAGTGCAACAAAAGCGGAACCTGCTGCAGACATGGTGTCTTATTGACGGAAAAAGATATAGCCAGGATTGAAAGGACAGGAAAGAAAAAAAAAGAATTTTTATCAAAAAAAAAATATACAAGAGTAAAAGACAGAACCTGTATCTTTAATATAAGAAAAGGAAAAGACTTGGTGTGCTCAATATATAAAGCCAGGCCGGATAGATGCAGAACATATCCATTTTTTAATGTCTTTGGATGTAAATTTATTGCACCAACATGCAAATTCTGCCTGAAGAGAAACAAATTGCATTCCTCAGAATTTTTTTCTCAGACCTAGAAAAAATTCAATATTCTCTTTTTTCCTATAATCCGGGAATGTCCATCTGAAAGTAACCACTCCATCCTTTCTGAAAAAATACATTATATGAGCATATATCCCTTTTCCCAGATATATCCTGTGGGGCCGGGATTTTGCGCTGGCTACTATAAGCTGGTTCTTTGTAAGATAACCCGGATCAAGATTGACTGACCGTATCCTGTTTTTTGTTAATCCTTCTTCAATAGAATTGGTATAGAGCTTGATGTCAGGCAGTGCTGAAATATCAATCTTTTCTTCAAAAGCTACAAAAATCTTTTTGAGATTTCTGTCCATCTCAGAATCATAATATTTGGTGAAATCAAATTCAAATTCATCTGACGTTGTACTGATCTTTCCAAATCTTTTTTGCAATGCTTCAAGAGCCATTTCATATTGTCTCTTGCTCTTGTACATGATACCTATGATTAGGAATGCTTTTTCTGGAAAACATGGTTCTGCCATTCAAAAATAGAAGGATAAACCAATTTATAAAAATGACTGGTTGGTACTTCAAAGTAGCTAAAATAATCCACAACAAATAACAGTAGTTCCGATTGAAAGCTACTTTTGATGTATTTTTTTATACCTTTTCTATATTTTATCGGAAAAATAGCAACAACAACAAGGTCATGGACGCACATTTCTTTTAGAAATGTGCTATTCCACTGACTAGAACCGTAT
>JAHIYL010000210.1 GCA_018815145.1 Nanobdellota archaeon
ATATCAAAAAATCAAGCAAAAATTGGCTTGATATAATCGGATTTCACTTCAATTTTCAGGATTCTCTAGCTCTTCTTATCAATTCGGTTTGCTTTATGAAAGATTAATAGTCAGATTAGTACCCAGAGTCTATTTATCAAAAATTTTTTATGAATTTCTATTTTTCCCCTCTTTTTTAGCCAAAGTTTATAAAACTGGTTTTTTTCCTTGTCTATATATGCATGTCGCAATCGCTTCAATCAATGCAAACCCGAATATTGGGCTCTATTGCTACTGCAATGACAGTTTTTGCCTGGTGCCAAAGAGCTTTCCTGAAAACCTGAAAAAGGTTTTTGAAGATGTGCTTAAGGTTCCGGTCTTTAATGTAACTCTTGCAGGAACATCTCTGATAGGTGTCTTTACAGCCGGTAACAAGAATACAATCCTGGTTCCTGAGATTGTATTCAGGAATGAGTTTGCAGAGCTTGACAGACTGAAAATTAAATATACTGTTGTAAAATCAGAACTTACTGCGCTTGGGAATAACATCATCTGCAATGATGCAGGCAGCATAGTCAATCCTGATTATGATGACAGATTGATTGAGTTCTTGTCAAAAGAGCTTAAGGTTCCGGTCAAAAAAGGAAAGATCAATGAGCTTGACACTGTTGGATCATTAGCAAGAGTCACTGAAAAATATGGGTTGATCCACAACGAAGCAAGGGATTTTGAGATACGATTCATAGAGGATAATTTAAATGTTAAGCTTACACGAGGGAGTGTCAATTTTGGCTCTCCTTATATCAGCTCAGGAGTCATCTGCAATAAGAATGGTTTTATTATAGGTGATGTTTCAGGAGGGCCTGAGATACAGAATGCTGATGAGGCATTTGGTTTTATAGTATGAGGTGAACATCATATGTATAAAGGTATTAAACTAATCTGCGGTACAACACATCCTCAACTGGGCAAAGACATAGCCGATGAATTGAAGATGCCTCTGACATCAATAACACTGAAAAGATTCAAGGATTCTGAGATATATGCCAAGATCAATGAAAAAATAAGAGGAGAAGATGTATTTATCATCCAGCCCACATGTTCTCCTGTGAATGATTCCCTGATGGAGCTTCTCATAATGATCGATGCTGCAAAAAGGGCTTCAGCAGGAAGGATAAATGCAGTGATACCTTACTTTGGATATTCAAGGCAGGACAGGAAAGCCACTGCAAGAGAGCCGATAACAGCAAAGCTTGTTGCCAACATGCTTACAGCAGCAGGAGTCGACAGAGTCATCACTGTTGATCTGCATGCAGATCAGATACAGGGTTTCTTTGACATACCTTTGGACCATTTTCCGGGATATCTTCTATTGAATGATTATTTCAGGAAAAAGAAGATCCAGAATCTTGTGGCAGTCTCACCTGATACAGGAGCAGTAAAAAAAGTGAGAAGGTTTGCACAATGCATGCATATCCCTCTGGCAATAATTGACAAGAGAAGGCCAGAGCACAATAAGGTTGAAATTGATTTTGTCATCGGTGATGTCAATGGAAAAAATGTTGTCCTGATGGATGATATCATTGATACAGCAGGAACAATCACTTCTGCAGCAAATGCATTAAAAGAGAAGGGAGCAAAAGAAATCTTTGTCTGCGCGACACATGCAGTCCTCTCAGATAATGCTTCACAGAGACTCCAAGAAAGTGCGGCAACTGAGGTCCTGTTCACTGACACAATCCCCATACCCGAAGAGAATAGATTCTCAAAATTGAAGATATTGTCAGTTGCACCATTGATGGCTGATGTGATCAGGAATATCCATGACAACCAGAGCCTCGGCAAATTGTTTTCGACATATTACGACTGATTTTGCAGGATAATTTGAAAGATGGCAAAAGAAAGGAAAAAAACACTTGATAAGGAAGAACTTATTTCTGAACTGCGCGAATTGGATAGCCAGATAAAGCATATGCAGAAGCATATAGAGGTAGTTGACTCGCAGCTCATGGAACTGGAGAGCCTGAAACTCAGCCTTTCAGAGTTTGCTGATACAAAAGAAGGTGATGAGATGCTTGTCCCTCTTGCAGCAGGTATATATGTCAAGGGAAAGCTTGCTGACAATAAGGAGCTCATCGTGAACGTCGGAGCAAATGTTTCAGTTGAGAAAAAACCTGAAGAAGTGAAAGAGATGCTTGCAAAGCAATCTGAAGAGATAAAAAAATTCAGAGCTAGCTTGTTGATGCAGTTCCAGCAGCTTGTACACAGTGTTGAAGAAATTCAGGAAAAGTTTGAGTAATATTAGGCAAGATCTTTCTTAGATTCAAATTCTTTTTGCACTTCTTCTAGGAATTTATAGGGATCACGATTTATTATCCCTCTGTTTTGTACGTATGTCTTACTGTCTCTGTATTTGTCGGCATAGAATAGTATTGAAGCTCTTCCTGTCCAGCCATTTAGGATATCAAGTTCTGTCATCGTAATTCTTGATCCCAGACTAGGAAAATGCCCATCATCCACACTGTTCATCGAGAGTCCATAGATGATCCCGTTTTCAGCAGGTTCTTTTATTTCCCGATATATCTTTCTTGGTGGTAGAAATAGGTCAAGCAATTTTGCTGGACCTCTTCTTGGATAATCTGTCATGATAGCATATCTGTAGAATGCCGAAGGATCAAATGCCGCTACCCATTCATCGTTTGGGAAAGCTGGAATTACCCCTGCAGGATCATAGTTCTGAGGAATTGAAGTTTTGTATGATTCGATTGCCATTGTATACAGAATTTCCTCAATGGTCTCTCCTTTTTCAGGAATTATCTCGATTATTTCTTCCTTTGGCTCGATTTCTTCACATGGATAAGGTGGTAATGGAACATATGCTTCCGTGGATGCAGCCATTGATCTCCATTCCCATCTTTCGATAGCTAGAGCAACCCTTTCTCTTGCAGACAATTTTGGTCTGAATATTTGATATTTCATCTTATTGTGCTGCCATTCTTTTTTCTGCTAGTGATTGTTGGACACTTTGCATCAGTGCGTACGGGTCTCTACGGACTATGTTATTTTCTCCAAGGTAAGTAGTACCATCTTTATACCTTTCAGCATTGAAAAGAAGGGATGTTTGTCTGTTTCGATCAGTATAAACCTCTGCCTTGGTATATGTTTCTCTTGGACCGAGTGTTGGAAGATGTCCATCAATAACCTCATCCATATCCAGCCCGCTTAGCACTCCTCCTTCATACTGTGCATTAACGTTCCTGTATTTCACTCGTGGAGGCAAAAACAGATCAAGCACTTTAGCGATGCCTCGCCTGGGATCATCTAACTCAATCCTGTATGTGTAAAAAGCGCTTGGATCGAATTCATCGACCCAGCAATCCTTTGGAAAAGCTGGATAGACAGATGAAGGCTTATGTTTTTTTGGAATGGATGTCTTGTATGATTCCACAGCAATAGTCTCGATAATTTCTTCGAGGGTCTCTCCTTCTTCAGGGATGATCTCGATCATCCGTTGAATAGGTTGCTTGGATGATTGAGGATAAGGTATTCCTCCTGGTGCATAACCATCAAAATCATATCTGTAAAGGGGCCAGAGAAATCTATTGATATCTAAAAATAATTGTTCTATTGGATTCAGCCTGACTTGAAAGTCCAGATACCTCATTTTGTGCTTTGAGTAATTTATATATTATTTAAATGTTTTGCTACTTTTTTGTGGTAATTTTTATAAATACGCTAATTATCATACTGGCATTACGCGTGTGGTCGGGGAAAATGCTGACTGGAATAGTTGCAGCGCTGGAAGGTCCGCCTTCAGTAGGCAAGACAACGTTAGCCAGAGGTCTCGAAGCAGAGGGAAAACCAGTTGTGCATTCTGAGGCAGTTTATTCAGGAGGCCCTCCGTATCCTGCTCCTCTTGAGCGACACAGTCCGGAAGAGGTTGATCTGATTGCTAGTTTCTTTGTGAAAGTCGATGAAGCAAGGCGACCTGATATTGAGGCTGCTATAAAAAGGGAAGGATACGCTGTCCTGGACAGGGCGGGGGGTCTGACACAGGTCGCTGTTGAAGCAGCTTCAAGAGCACATAATGCTACAGATCCTGAAATTTTCACAAGCGCAGCCAGGGTTGCTGAAATATTCCAGGCAGCAGCTGATGAAGGCAGGATAATCCTACCGACAGACTATTTTATTGTTGAAGCCCCAATTGATACAATAATATCAAATCAGCAGGCGAGGGGTGACCAGCCTGGTCCATTAAGATCAAGAAAAGGTCTTGAGGCCATGCTTGCCACATATGAGGACTTTGCAGTTCAATTCCCGGCAAATACAGATATACTGCCAACCAATATTGTCGGAGATAAAAAAGCAGATCTTAGGAGGGAGCAGATGCTGCTGATGGCGCAGATAGAGCAGAAAAGACGAGAGTTGGCTGAAGGAAGGAAAACATCGACTCCATCTCTAACTGATTTTGTATACCAATCAATGCTTGGTGCGATTCCTGGATTGGTCGAATCCAATCTGCTCATATCAAGATTGGATACAGGTGATTGGGATGCCACCCAGATCGTATTTGAAGCACTACGTCAGTACACAGGGGATGCTATTGCCGCTTCAATTATGACACAGACAGGTGTTGAACTGAAGGGAGTGATTGAAGACCTAACAAAAAGATATGATTATTTTATGGAGAAAGGTTTCAAAACAATACCTTCCGCAATCTTATCATGTTCTTATTTTGGTGATCCACTCGATATTTTGCAGAAATATTACAAGCACCTGTACGATTATGGCATAGAACCCATCTCAAGTGCAATACTGGTCAGGGGTTATAGTCATATGAAATGGGAACGATATCTGCTCGATGAGCTCAGGGATTATTACATAAAATTCAAGACAAGCGGTGTCGATTCTCTTTCTTCAGCCTATTTTGCCCTCCATACTTTAGGGAACAAGATTCTTGGCGATGACGTGATTACCAGATACTTGGATTTGAGGAAGGAGATCAAGGATCCTTTCAGCGCCGGATATCTGATTCTTCAGACACTTGAGAATGGCGGGCTTTCCCATCTTCCGGGCATCAAGAATATATGGATTGGCTACAAAAACAGGGGGACAGAATCATATCCGGCCGCACTGCTTGCAGCAAAAACTTATAAGATGGGTGATGTTACCCAGGAATTGACTCAGGAAATTGAATCGATAAGAAGAAAAATATCATGAATAAAAAATGAAAAATAAAAAAAATTCAATATCTGGCAGAGATGACAACACACTAAAGCCATTAAAGACACTGAATTTTTTCATATTCACATTGATAATGATATTTTTTCTGATCAGGTATCATCGCCAGCTAATAGTTTTTGTATTTGGACTTGTGATTTTTCTGATCAGATATTTTAGGCAGAAGAACAATATCCCTTTCACATTCGAGCCTGTACTTTTATTCTCTGTGATACTATTGAAATCATATGGCTTCGCAGTAGCTGCAGCAATTGCTTTTTTCCCAAATCTGATAGCAGACACTCTCAATGGAAGATTCAGTTCATTCACAATACTCTTCTGCCTACTGAAAGTTGTTGTTCTCATTCCGATATCGCTGATTTCGAACAATCTGTATATAGTATCTCTCGTATCTTATTTTCTGATCAGTGAGCTTTTAGGAAATACAGTTTCTTATTTCATGGGAGGTGAACTGAAATATATCATAAGCGGAGTAACTACAGGCATTCTCATTAGGTTATTATACTTCCAGGTTTTCTTCATACCTTTATGCAATCTGCTCAAGATGACATGCTAGATTTCTATTCATAAGAATTTCTCAAAGGTAAGGATAATTGGTAAGTTCATTTCTTAATGAAGAAAGCGCTATATATCGTTGGAAGACTATGGACAAATGCATATGGGATGGCAAGAAAGGCAATGAAGTATGGTTCAATAAGAGATATTTTTGTGTCTATTTTGCCACTCACCTTTAAGAGAAACACAAAATTTTCTGCAAGGATAAGACTAGGTAAGACATATGATATCAAAGCGATTACGGCCAACCTTGCCAGGAAAGCATCTGCATAGAGTATTGTCAACAAAAGAATCAGAGCAAGTATGGATTTTGTGAACCAACCCAGTGCAGCATACCAAGCAGAGATGCATAATAGGTCCAATCCAATATCCTTGAATCTTCTTGATGCATTTATTTCTTTTTTTACATATCTCTTATAGACCAAGAAATTGAATGGTCCTTTGAACCATAATGATTTCTGCCGGAACCATTCTTTCAATGTTGCAGGATGGTCGCTGCTATCAAGCACCGGCAATGGGATGATAGATTCCTCCAAAGCATCTAAGATGAATCCATAGAACATATCTTCTGGATAGTAGTTTTTTGGGAACGGATATTTCTTGGCAAAACTCAATCTCAAGAATAATCCATGTCCAACTACGTGAGCATAAGTATATCGATCTATTATGTTCTTTCTTACTTTGTTTTTTCTAATGATCTTTGGTATCTCATATGCTAGAGTATATAATGTCTGCTCAAATCCTGCAGCCAGCAGAAAGCCAGAGAAAGGACTATTTTTTCCCTTGACTTCCATATAGTTGTTCTCAAAGCTTGCTGATTGCTGGAATACATTTGCTTTTCTATTCTTTTTATATATCTGAGAAAAAATGTGGAGACTATCCGGGTTCGGTCTTGAATCCGCATCATATATGGCTATGAAGGTCCCCCCGTAGTCCAATGAAGGATAGAGGTTTTTTATCTCATCTACTGCATGATTTATCTGGTCTGCCTTGCATCCGACTGTCAAAGGATAATGGATATGATCAACATCTTTGTGCAATTTGGACAGTTTTTCTGCAATATCAACTGTATTTTCTCTGTTTTTTTTCTTTTTCTCTTTCTCAGTTGTAATGATGATAATTTTGCGTCTTTCCTTTGGATAATTGAAAGATCTCATATATTCAGTTGTCGATTTTATTATCTTCTGTTCATTAAGCACTGGCAACAAAACAATTACGTAAGGATTCTCTCCGGATATTTTATTTTTTGTTAGTGTAAAATATTTTCTGAGAAATCTGATGGAATTCATTGCCTTCAATAAATTAGAAATATTCAGCAAAATTACACCAAGAGATATTATATATAATATGATTGCCAGGTACATATCATCTGCCTCTGCCCGATCTGACAATTCCAAAAATGCTCATAATGGATATCGCCACTGTTGTGATTATCAAGGCATCCTTTTCATCTACAGTAATTAACTTTGAGATGGATCTTATGCTGGATATGTTGTCAATCATTTCATATATCATATACATTGAATCTATGAATGTCTCAAAATCCTCATCAAAATATACTTTCATCAATGGCTTGGAAATATAGAAATTCTGGTTTGCATACAATTCGAGATTTTTTTTGTATCTCCTGAAATATGATCTAAATTTTGAAATTTCTTTGAACTTTATAATAATCTCTGGAATATCATCAAGAAGACTATTAGGTATGAAATTCATTTTTTCCTCAACATGGTCATTCCAAGATGAAGAGAAGACTCTACCAAATTTCTCTGCAACTCCATAGAAGACAGATCCAGGAGACGGCCTTGCAAGATGCCCTGCAAGGTCAGGATCCACGCTATTATGCTCAATAGGTATCTCAATGACAGGTTGCCCATTCTTGAGCTCGTAGAAAAGTCTTGCAGATTTAAAAGCCGAATCAATTGTCTCGCCAAGTGAATATGACATGATAAGAAACATAGGATGTATCGATTCATCCTTCAGTATCTTAACAGCATTCTGTATTGATTCAAGGCTGCTGTTCTTGTTCATTATTCGGAGGACATTTTCATCTCCGCTCTCAATTCCGACCTCTATCCCTACACATCCTGCCCTTCGCATCAAAGGCAACAGAGTCTTGTTTTTGTTAACATGCTTGACTGTTGCGAGAGCAATCCAATTGAACTTGAGATCATCATTTAGGATCAGTCTGCAGAGGGTCTCCAATTTTTTTGCATCCTCAAAAATATTGTCATCGTGAAAATGGACATTATGTATTTTCTGCTGATTAACAATGGAAATCAGTTCTTTCATGACGTTCTCAGGACTTCTGTATCTTACCTTTCCAGAGTACAATCTTGGACTTGCACAATAATAACAAGAACCAGTGCAACCTCTCGATGTGAGAACATGAACAGCTTGTCCAGGATATGCGGGCAGATGGATATTTGTATTGTAATCAGACAAATGTACCTTAGACAGATCAGGAAAAGGCAGTTCGTCCAGATTGTTAATTTGTGCATATTCTTCTGAAAAAATAATTCCTGCTGGTTTCCTTATGCATAAACCAATTGATATCTCAGGTGGCTTGCCTTTGACTATGCTTTCACAGAGTTGATAGAATGCTTGTTCACCTTCTCCACGGACAACATAATCAGCCATCCCTATCTCAAATGCCTCCTTTGACATCAATGTCGGATGCACGCCACCGTAGACCAATACGATGCGCTCATGAAAGTTCTGCTTCAATGCCTTGCCAATTTTGTATGCCTGGTTTGCCTGTCGGGTTATTGCAGTGATACCTATCACACGATAATTTTCTTTCATTACCTTATAGATTATATCTTCGTCTGAGCAGGAAGTTACATTCAAATCAAGAATATCTGTCTTTAAGTTATATTGTTCCAAGAATGAGGCAAGATACAAAAGACCAGTCGGCTCACATCTTGACCAATGGGGTTGATAGCTTGGATTAATGAGTAGGATTTTTTCTCCATCTAGCTGATTTTGATTCATTTTTTTCATTTTTTATTCTAATAAATAGGTAATTTCCAAAATTTTAGGGCTCCCCAGATGGTTCCGATTATTTCGGCAATGGATTCGACAATATTGTAATAATTGGTGAAAAAGTCTCTCTTCCTATTTTTGCCAAATGGACTAATAACGATTCCAATAAGCGATATAGCTAAAAGTTTCGGAGGATAAGTATTTACGATGATAATTTTTTTTTTTTTTTTTTTTAAATTCTCTGATATCTGATAAGTATTTGTGGAAAAGAAGCACCTGGTAGACTGAGTATCTGAAAAAAGTCGTGAAATAATCTTTTACACTCTTTCTGTTCTCATGCCAGACTTTTGCAGCATCATTTATCAGGAATTTGTATCCCTTCTTGTGCAATCTCCAGCAGATGTCGACATCATTGCCAGACAATAGCACTTCATCAAAAGGCCCTACATCTAGCAATATAGCTCTGCTGAAGCCAGCATTTGCAAACACGACATACGGATAGTTAATCATAGGAAGATAATGCTGCAACGTCGTTTGCCCCCATGCAAGGTTCCGCCCGAAGACTTCAGTCTTTGTCTTGGGGTCATATCTCATGATCCGTCCACCTGCACAGGCGTTATCGTCCTTCGAAAGCATATCATACATATTTTTGGACCAATGCCTATCGACTACACAATCAGCGTCAGTGAATAAACAATACTTTCCATGTGAATTTTTCACACCCAACGAACGTGCTTTTGCCATATTCTTCTCTCTTTGCTGCAGGTATCTTGTATTTTTTTCTTTAGAAAGCCTGTCGAATTTATTGCTGCCATTCTCAATCACAAGGACTTCCCACAGAAGATTGCCAAAATCCTGTGAGATGATTGATCTGATGCATCGCATTACCCTTTTGTCATCGTATACACATACAATTATTGATAGGTCAATATTCATTCTGGAATTGCCTCTGTAGTTCTGGCACAAAGCCGATCGTCCTGTTTTTTACACTCGGGCACTGCAGGCAATATTCTGTCCTTGCATTGCGGAAAGCTATCATTTTTTTTCCGTTCCATATTTTTTTGAGGGATTCTTTAAAAACATTTCCTATAATAACACTGTGAGAGTTCTCTAAAGTGCAGCAAGGCATAACATCGCCATTTGGCAATATCATCAGTCGTTTGAGCGGCTGTATGCATGCTGCATGGACATCCCTCTTTGCATTCCAATATCTACCCATTACATAATTCTCTTTTGAATTATTATTTTGCTCGAAAAGACTGTTGAGCTGATCAGTGGCATATTTAATGGTTTTGGAATCCATCAATCGGCTTTTGAGAACCTCAACTATTTTTGGTATCACCTTTTCTTCGAATTCTGTGATATCATTTCTTGACAACAAGAATCTTCTGTGCAGATCATCATAGATATGCATGATATATACAGAATCTGCTCCATGTTCAAGGGCAGTACAAAACATATCTGGAAATTGCCTGAAATTCTGCCTCATCAAGATCACTTGGACATTTGTATAGAAAGGATTTTTTCTGTTTTCTGTTCTCTTCAATTCATTGAAAATATCCATTGTATCCAAAGCGCTTTGGAAGAGTCCAGATAGTCCTCGAGATCTGTCATGTTGCTCTGGTACAGAAGAATCCAAAGAGATATTGAATGCATCAAGACCTGCCTGATAGATATCTTTTACCCTTTTTTTTGTCAGATTCCAGCCAGTAGAATTGCAGAAGACGAACCAGTCATACTTTTTTGCTTCCATCACAATCTCTTCGAAATGTTCATGAAGAAGTATTTCTCCTCCACTCAACTGAAGAACTTCTGTACCCATTGAGCCTGCTTCTCTGAAAATCCTATATATTGTATTAAGATCCAGAACCCTAACCGATTCCTTTTTTGATTTACTGTATAATTTCTGTCTTTCAGAACAGTGTTGGCAAGAACAGGCACATTCATATAATGGTTTTATAATCAATTCGTTTAGCATCATTTCAATCAGTGACAAATTTTTTTGGGTTCCAATAGACAAGGTGAATACAATAAAGCAAGAGTCAATATGTTTTGCTCACCTCTTGCAGCATTCCATCGTACAGCCACATCGCAAATGCATTGTATGGCCTTGTTGCCTTAACTCTCTCATAAATTGTCTTTGTATCAGATGCATCTTCCAGTACTTCAAGCATCCTGCAATATTTATCAAGGGATGTCCTATCATCATAGTCAAGCAAGACAGGAGTCTTGTCAAGCACTGTATTCCACTCAGCCTTTAAAACAGATATCCTGTCTGCTAGGGATCCTATGGAAGGTCTGAGTTCCCTCACCTTCATCGCTTGGTCATTTTTCTCATCTGTTAGATCCATCATTGAAAGATATTCTCCATCTTCAACAGGGACTGTTTGTACCTGACTGACTTCATCCAGAGTCATGTAGACAGAATTTCTCAATTGCATTATTTCCTTGAACGTATTCCTCATCAATTCTATTGTGACTGAACTTGCTTCGTCGATTTCCATGCTGTAGACTGGATAATCAAGTCTTGGAGCGACAGCTTCTCCTCCTTCAAAGTTAATGTGGGGTCTTCCTTTTCCGTCTTCAAGATATTGTCCTGGTGCTAGGGCATGAACGTATTTTCTTCCATTCCTAGGCCAATCTCCTCTTTGGAAAGGTTTGGCATGGAATTTCTCATAAATATTGTCTGCAAACAAGAAATCAGGAGGTGATTCAGCAGCATAAAAAGTTTTAAGTGCAGTCTCAATGTCATACTCATTAAAAAATTTAAGATTCTCAAGATCATCTTGAGGGATGCCTGTCCTTTGTGTGTATTTGCTGAAGTTTTCTTCCAATAATCTGGCTAAGCCACTGGAGATAGCAATATCTGCAGACAGATGTTCTTCATTAAAACCAAACTGCAGCAGGTTCTCTCTCAAGTTCTGAGAGAATTGCCTGATCCCATTCCATCTGGCTGTCCTTGATATCTGATTCATCAGCTGGACAAGATCAAAGCTGGCTTTCTCTGCCTCCCTCATTCCGAGAACATAGGCAATCGACCTCTGCCTGAGGTTGAACATGTTCAGTTCCACAGAATAATAATTCTCCCCCATAAATGAATCTCTAGGATTATCTTATATTTAAATGTACTTTCTAAAATAATGAATTCAACAAACTTTTTAAAGCCTCCTTTCTTTTTTCCTTCTCATGTTCGGATTTTTAAAGAAAAAATTAGGAGAAGCGCTGGAAAAATTTACTAAGAAAGTAGATGAAGAAGCAGAGGTTGTAGAAGAGGAAGCACCTGAAGAAGAAGTTGTAGACGAAAAACCGGAAAAGAAAGAAGAAAAGCAGCCTCCAAAAAAAGAGAAACAGAAAAAAGAGAAAAAAGAATATAAGGAAAAGAAAAAAAAAGAAGAGAAGGCTGAAAAAGAAGCTGTTTCTGAGGAAGAACAAAAAAAGGATGTTGAGGAGGAAGAAAAAACAGCAGAAGAAAAGGAAGAACCTGTTGAGGAAATAGATGAAGAAAAAGAGCCAGAAGAAGAGTCACCAAAGCCTGAAAAAAAAGAATCCTTTTTCTCAAAGATTTTCAAGAAGAAAAAATCTGAGCCTGAAGAAGAGAAGGAAGTTGAGCGACAGATAGAATCAGAAGAAGAAACTGAAGAAGACGAAGATAAAGAACCAGAAAAAAAAGATGATGAAGCAGCTGAAGAGCCAGAGGCAGAAGAAGCTTCTGAGGAAAAAGAGCCTGAAGTTGATTTAGAGACAGAAGAGAAGGAG
Source organism: Nanobdellota archaeon (assembly GCA_018815145.1). Lineage (GTDB taxonomy): Archaea > Nanobdellota > Nanobdellia > Woesearchaeales > GW2011-AR15 > WJJD01. The sequence goes on from JAHIYL010000210.1 coordinate 12,517, forward strand.
ATTTCGGTTGAAAAGACTCCTGAAGAAGCAGAAGAGCCAGAGGCAGAGCCACCTGCTGAAGAAGAGACGAAACTTGTCAAAGAATTGGACTTAGATGAACCTAAGCCAGAGAAAAAAGGGTTTTTCGGAAAAATATCTGATTCATTCACAAAAATATCGCTTTCTGATGAGAAATTTGAAGAGCTGTTCTGGGATATGGAGATTGCATTGCTTGAGAATAATGTGTCAGTGGAAGTGATTGACAAGATCAAGAATGATCTGAGAATGGATCTCGTGAATAACAGGCTTTCCAGAAAGCATCTGAATGAGCATGTATTAAATTCTTTGAAAAAATCCATTGAAAGCCTTTTTGATGTCAAGAAGATTGATCTTTTTAAAGAGATATCAAAGAAAAAACCCTATATTATTGCAATGATAGGAATAAATGGCTCAGGAAAGACCACCACTCTTGCAAAGATCATCAGCCTTCTGCAAAAAAAGAAGCTGAAGGTAGTGGTCGGTGCCTGCGACACCTTCAGGGCAGCAGCTATCCAGCAGCTCGAAGAGCATACAACAAAGCTTGGAGTGAAGCTCATAAAGCAGGATTATGGTGCTGATGCAGCAGCTGTCGCATATGACGCTATTGAGCATGCAAAAGCAAAAGGTATTGATGTGGTTCTCCTTGATACAGGAGGAAGGCTTCATACGAACAAGAACCTCATGGACGAACTCCACAAATTAGTGAGGGTGGCAAAACCGGACCTGAAGATATTTGTAGGTGAATCGATTGCCGGTAATGACCTTACTGAACAGGTGAAATTATTCAATTCAGATATAGGGATTGATGCGGTTGTCCTTGCAAAAGCAGATATTGATGAAAAGGGTGGTGCTGCAATATCAGTATCATATATGACAGGCAAACCTATCCTATACATGGGAACTGGCCAGGGATATGATGACCTGGAAGAATTTGACAAAAAAAAGATTCTTGAAAAGATTGGGCTATAGAATTTGCATGAACTGCTCATTTTCCTTCTATTAAAGATAATTTAGAGGCCAGATTGTCACAGCCCGATTTGATAGACTCAAGATTGCATTCTAGGACAATGATTCTCTATTCTTCATCGCCACAAGTAGATGGTCGATTCACTTTCAAGATTGATCATGAATTTGATTTTGGTAAATTGCATTATGCAGGTCCAATAAGTCGAAGAACAGGAGAATATGACGTTTTTAATTTTGATAACAAGGATTATGATGCTTATGCTGAATCTAAGGGAACAGAATTTGTGTTCATCAGACAGGATGATATTCTTAATACAGGATCCAATTATGCAATAAGGCGGGATAAATATGAGCTTATACGTGGAGGGCTTGATGAAAATAAGATAGATGTTGAAGATCTACATTCAGCAGGTGGTTTTGAATTGAGTGCAACACTATCAAAAGAGGACTTGCTGTGCCATGATGGTTGGCTGGATCTTGCAACAGGAATAAACCAGTCTGAGGGCTATGAAGTAGGCTTGGTTACACTTCAGAAGTATACAGACATGTTCTGGGATGCGGATATTGCTCAATACAAAATATCCGATGAAACTGAAAAAGGAATGGCATTTAGTATTGAAGAGCCAGGTTACCTGGATTCAATGAATAAATCATATGCAATTCCTGTGCAGATTAAAGGTGCTTTTCATTTCAATTCTTCAGTGCTTGCTAAGGACAGGTATGCAAGTGATAGGATGTCTCCTGAATTGCTTTTCAGAAAGCCATAGAGTTAGCATATGCATGCTGGATGAAATTTTATTCACTATTTTTTTGGTTTTGTATTAATCTTTGGAAAGTTCTTGTTCACCAGACCTATAGTCTTATGCATCAGTTTCAGGCTTGCAGCCAGCTTTCTTTTATTTTCTGGTTTTCTCAGCATGTTAAGCCTGAATTGGGCAAACTCAACATTGAGCTTAAGAAGCAGATCTTCAATCTGAAAATCAATTTTTGATTTTTCTTTCATAGATTATCTCAAGCGAATGGATTATTTAAATTTTTCCCAAAAGAGGGCGCGTAGAAATCCTCATAAAGAAGGCTTTTAGCCTTCACATAAGCGTTGTGTGCAATTATTCTGAACCTTGTCTGCTGTCTCTGTCCAACGGCACTTGTTGCTGATAAGTGCTC
>JAHIYL010000211.1 GCA_018815145.1 Nanobdellota archaeon
AAATGAAAATTTTCTAAAAAATTTGTCATCGTCAATAAAAATTCAAGAAAAAAAATCTTACGTCGATAAAAAGTTATCACTGATAGTGTTAATCGTTAAAAATTTGATTTTTTCTATTCAAAAACAGGAAAATATTTATCCAGCATCTCTGAAAAAGTTTTTTTGTCGACTGCAGAATTTAAATTTTGACTGAGATCTTTAAGTCCGATGACATCATTTATCCAGGCAGCAAAATCATTCTTATTCTCATTGACATGAACATTGAATACCACATCCTGCATCTCCGGAAGTATGCTACGAAGTTCAGCAATGTTCCTGATTTTCTGTCCATCATCAAGGTTGAATACAAACTCCGGCTTGACATCAATCTCGAGGTGATTCTGTCTGAACATGTTCTTAAGGCTGTTGATCCTTGACTCGATCTCTGTCTCTGTCTCAACAACCTTATTCTTTATCTTATGGTGCGCCATCTGATACCTCTGCCATTCAAGTTCCAGTTCATGAAGCTCTTTCATCCTTCCGATGAGTGTTCGTTCTTTTTCAATATATTCCATATCCTTTCTGTAGTTATAGTGCTTGTTTTTCCAAAAATCCTTCATATCAGAAACAAGATCATTAAAAATTACATCATTAGCATTTCCTGTGTGAACAAAACCTTTATCCTTTGAAAGCTTTGACAAGAGATCATTGAAGTAAGTCTGTTCTGACAGAAGAAGAGATGAATCTACTGCTGTTTCAGACAGGAAGCTATTTTTTTCCGGCACCATATTTTTCCCTGAACTTCTCTCGATACTCTCTTTTGATTTTGCAGCTACATTTTTTAGTATATCATCAGCCCTTGTCTCATCAGCCTTGTTCTTATTTATGATCTCTTCAGCAATCTGTGCATTGTACTTTTTTCTGAGAGACTCTCTTGTAAGTCTGGGGAGTTCTTTGGGTACTGCTTTTGGAGGAGATATGCTTTTTGGTTCCTCCAGGATCAATCTCTTCGGGATTGCCGGCAAAGTTATTTCTGCATTCTCTGATTGTTCTGCATGTTGACTTGGTTGAGAATATTGACCAGGGGTCTGCACTTGCTTTTGACTGGAATCAGATGATACCAATGATGAATTTTGCTTGTTTTTCCTGAAGATCCTTCTGACATCAAGAAATCCAAAATCCAAATAGATATTTTTGAACAGACCCATTTTTCCCCTTTATACAGTTCAAGACAAATTAGTATATAAAGTTTATGAATTTTCAGGAAAAAACAACAATCAATAATTTCCGGATGATTTGCACCTTATTGTCAAAAAATTTATATAATAAATACTCTTCAATGGATTTTGATGAGCGATAAGATCCTATGGAAAGACAAGAAGATGTCAATTGCCAATCAGGCACAGACTGTTCTTGCTATGATTGCGATGATCTTTCTCCCGCTTACAACAATGCTCTTTGGATCATTTTCAGAAATAAAATATTTTCTGCTGCTTTTCTACTCAGTCACAGGTGCAAATTTTTTGTTCCTCGGCACCCAGATGATCTATGAAGAGCAAAAATGGCTGTATTTCAATCAGCATGGCCTTGTGATGAGATGGGTGCCGGAGACCGGAAAGAGTCATTTCATGGAGCCTTGGGAAAAAATCAAAAGGATAAATGTCATCAGTTCATGGGCACCAAAGAATTTCCTGAAATGGCGACGTGTAAAAAATAACTTAAGTCCTCTTCTATTTTTTGCTGGTGCCTTCTATGAGCATGTCATGATATTTGAGACAAAAACAGATAAACTCTATTTCATCGGTGTCAATGATTATGAGGGATTCAGCAAAAAGATCAAAGAAGCTTCTGCATTGAACCCTAACCTTAAGAATCTTCCAATACTGATCTAAATGTCTTTTTCTTGATATTAATTAGAAAACTATTTATTTCCTTCTCAACAATATATATAGTATATGGATGCAGACACAGTCAAAAATCCTGATGAAATCAAATACAAGAGAAATAAAGAAAAAAGAAAAAATCCACTTTTCCTGATTCTTGCAATAATCCTCATCCTGCCATTATTTTTTATAACCACCGGCTATAGGTTTAAAACCACCAGATATGCTGATTTTTCAGAGGAAGTCCCAATCAGAAGTCTGGTCAATGTGACAAAAGAGATAACAAAAAAACAAGAGATCTGCCAGGACTTCATATATGACTATTATAGGGAATGGAGAGGCATAACAAATTTTGGGAAATTTTCAATTCCAAGCATCTATATCCAGAACCAAGAGAACAGATGGGGAGAATTTGGAGTGAATTTCTCATTCTTCGATGAGGAAAAATATGAGTATGACCTATATAAAGGACGTGAATATGCTGACTTCAAGGATGAACTGTCCAGGGATATGGCTGATATGCAGAGCGAGAATATCCGTGAATGGATTGGTCCTGGTGAAGCAAAGGTCATCTCAGCTACTGTAATTAAGAGAAATCCTGGTTCAGTATATTGGGCTCTTGCCTCTATTGACCCGCCTGAGTTCTATGATTGCAGAGAAGAGATGGTAATCCGGAATTTCACAGAAGAAGAATTTAAAGTAAGGTATGAAAAGATATCAGGAAGAAAAAAGATAATAGAATATAAGACGATCACAGAGATGATTCTGGATCTTGATATTCTTGTCATAGTGATGCTATTTGTCATCATTCTCATCCTCCTGTATCTGAATTACAAAAAATATTTTGGGAGAAAAAAGGAAAAGGATGGCCCC
>JAHIYL010000212.1 GCA_018815145.1 Nanobdellota archaeon
AAAGGAGATATTGGAATTCATGCATTATATAAACAAGGTAAAACCTGCTGCTGAAATTAATATGATAACAAATTCACGAATTTTCAGTTACCCTGAAACAGTCATTAGATTCAAATCAATAAAGAATCTGAAGATAATTACAGAGCTTTATGGATCAAATGCAGAACTGCATGATGAAATCACTGAATCAGAAGGGAGTTATGATCAGACATTCGCTGGAATCAAAAACTTGATTGAGGCAGGATATTATGTTGAATATAGGATAGTTATCTCTAAGAAAAACTATAATGATATTGCCAAAATGGCAAAAATGATAGCAGAATATTTCAGTACTGTTGAGCGTGTAGTAATTTTTCCAATAGATTATGTTGGTAATGCTTTTTTGAATAAAAAAAATGTTCAAGTTAGATATTGTGATATTGTTCCTTTTGTTGAGAATGCAACAGATATACTGAATGATTCAAAAATTCAGACAAAGTATTATCATATTCCATACTGTGTTCTTAAAAAGAGATTTCACAGATATGTCCAGAAAGGAATGACTGTCCCTGAGAGGAGAGTAGCTTTAGCAGAAGTATGCAAAGGATGTCTACATGAGGAAGATTGTCCAAGAGTGTGGAGAACTTATCTGAAGACATTTGGGATGAATGAATTCAAAGCAATAAAGGTTACATAAAATGTCAGAGTTTGTCTGAATTGCACAGCAATTCTGATCACACCAGAAATCCACAAGGATTTCTCAGTGTTCCATCCTGTCTATGACTGGTGGTAAAGTTCACTTAGATAGTAGTCAGGAAAACACGGAAAAATCAAAGATTTTTTGTGCACCAAAAATGGAAAGCATTTTTTTGTGCTCTGAACACTTAAATCCACCAGTCCAGATAATTGACACAGCAGCAAAACAGTAAAATCCCACCGGTTCTCTGACCGGTGGTTTTTTAGTATGCATTAAAAAAACATAATATAATCAGTATATTCACAGGTGGTTAATAAAATGATTAACCAACCAATGGAAAAACATGTTCTAAGAAAATGAACCCAAGTCGCAGGCGAGCCAAATTCGCTCTGCGAATTTGAATAGCAAATTCAGCTGCCTGTCTATGGCGAAGCGGTGACTTGTTGTGGTCGATTTTCGTTTGACCTAAATTTTATTAACGATGAATAAGATTTTAATCTTGATATGTAGCAACAACTTTTCTGGTTGCAGTATATAGTAATTCAGCCACTTTTTGATTGGCCGGTTCTGTAAAATGTCCATCCATTATTTTACCTTTTTTGACTTTAAGATATTTTGCCTCACGTGGTAAATCTATTCGGTGCAAATTTACAAATAAGATATTATTGTCTAAAAAAAACTCTGTGACTCCGATAAGATTCTCTGTTCCATATCCTTGTGCAACAATAAGAGTAAAATTATTGCTATGAGATAAATCAAGAATACTTTTCAGAGGAATAATTATTTTGTTTGATTTCTCATTTTCACTGAGTTTGCTGTTTGAAAAGTGTGCGATAGATATTAAATCTCTCATCCATCTTAAGGTATAACTCTCTGATCCATTATTAAGTATTTTTTGGACTTTAGCTAAAGTACTTTCACCATATTCTAGTTGATTTTCATAATCATTCCCGATTATTGTCAATATCACAATATCAGGCTGAAATTTTAATCCTAGTTCTTCAAGAAGCCTGAGTTGATCAACAGTTCCTGTGCCAGGGACAGCAAAATTCAATACTTCAATTTTCATCTTCCCTGATTCATTGAATAATTGTTCAAGTTTTTTTGGAAATGAATGTTCAAGGCTCACTCCCTGACCAAATGTTACAGAATCTCCTAGGCAGAGTATTCTGATGATGTCTGGATTTTTTCTAATACTATATTCTCTGTCACGTAATCCATAACTATTAGTTGTTATGTTTGAAGGAGGGAGTAGGACTATGTTGCCCCAAAACATAAAAGAATAGTTGGCTTTCATTGGATAACCATCGAATAACTCACCAAATGGTTTTGCGGGTATCTGATTGTAATTGAAAATATCAGAGAACCTCAATCCATATTCAGTGATTACCAGGACAGCAGCTACTGTAATGAAAAGAAGCAAGAAATTTATGAAATTTTCTTTTTTTTCCTTTTTAATTTCCATAAGATACAAATACTTTGAAAACTAACATATATTTTTTTTGTTTTTTGAAAATAGAATCAAAAAGATGATTCCAGTATCAATACCTAACCACATAATTTTATGGAATCGAATCGAGATATTGTCAAAAGTATTCTTTGAAACAATATATTCCTTAAGATTGTATTGTTCCTTTATCCACATACACAATGAGTGATTATAATATTGTTAGCAGTAATATTCGGTTAAGGAATAATATGAATGTAAATATCAAGATAATTATGAAAAAGAAA
>JAHIYL010000213.1 GCA_018815145.1 Nanobdellota archaeon
AAAAAAAAGCCTGCTTTTCATTACTGATGGTTATTCCAATTCAGGTACTGACCTCAAAGATGTTTTCCTTGCTCAGGCAAATCTGGGATCAAGGATATTTGGTCTTGAGCTGCAGCCTGAAGAAAAAGAAAATTCTGTCATTGTTGTTGGACCTAATAAGGTGGTGTCTAATGCTGAGACAGAATATGAGATAATAATAGGCAGGACTCAGAAGCCTTCCTCGGTCAAGCTTGATGTATTTGTTGATGATGAAGAATTCTATAGCAAAAAAACAGAAGAGAATAGCATCAGACTGACGTTCTCATTTCCTGAAGGAGAGCATAGGATTGTCGCAAGGATTGAAAGCGAAGATATATTTGCTGAGAATAATGTCTTTTACAAGAGAGTGCAGGTTGTGGACAAACCAAAGATATTGATACTGTCAAAAAAGGAATCAAAATTGTCAGAGCTTCTTGAGAAACTGTATGATGTGGACAGGAGGGATTATCTTCCGGATTCTCTGGATGAATATTATGGGATCATAGTTGAAGATATTGATGCCAATGATCTATTTGAAAAAGATATCAACAAGATTGAAGAATTTCTGGATGATGAGAACGGACTCTTTGTGACCGGAGGAAAAAACTCATATGACTATGGAGGATATAATAGTTCTGTATTTGCCAGGATACTGCCGGTCGGCATTGGAACTCCAAAAAAAGAAAAAGACTCAGTCAATATAATTATTTCAGTAGATACAGGTGCATCAGGAGGACAAAAGATTGAGAGTGAAATCTCAGGTGAGGATGTATCATTCATTGATGTGCAGAAAGCACTTGCAGTAAATGTCATTGAGACAATTGCCGGTTCAAGCAGGGTCGGAGTGATAGAATCCAATGTATTTCCTTCAATCATATCAAAATTGTCTTTGCTGGGACCAAAAAGGGATGAACTTAGTGAAAAGATAACTAGGTTAAAGCTGCATGACAGCACAAAGATCTACACAAGCCTTCTTATGGCAAAGGATCTTATCAGGCTGGAGAGAGGAAGCAAGAACGTCATCCTGATAACAGATGGAAATGCTGCCATAACCTGGGAAGGAGATGTATCGAGGACACAGACATTTGATCAAGTGCAAAGCCTAAATAATGTTCAGCAGCTTGCAAGTGATGGGATCAAGGTATTTGTGATAGGAGTTGGCCACAAGGCTGATGAAGATTTCCTAAAAGAGCTTGCTAGACTGGGAAACGGCAGATATTTTCATGCAGACCAATCCAAGAGGCTGAAAATATTTTTCGGTGATGCGTCAATACCAACTGAAGATGAAGAGCTGTCAGTTTTCATATATGATACTAATCATTTCATTACAGAGAAGATTGACCCTGACATTTCTCTCACTGGTTTCAATTCAGTATATCCAAAGACAAATTCACGATTGCTTGCAACAACCACGAATGGAGACCCAATATTAACTATATGGAGATATGGTATTGGCAGAGTTGCAGCACTGTCAACAGATCCTGAAAAATGGGCAGCTGGTCTATTGGATAAGGAAAATTCAGCTCTTTTGGTCAGGACTGTCAATTGGATTGTGGAGAATCCGGAACGAAAGGAAAAGGTGATATATGAATTTCCTGAATTTTTTGTGAACAAGAGTGCAAGATTGACTGTTTATTCTGAAGCTTTTCCGGAAGCAGAAGGTCTGAATTTTTTTGAGGCAGAAAGAGGAGTTTTCAATGCATATCATTATCCTGAGGCACTAGGATTTTTACCACTTATGAACAAGACGATTGCAGTGAATTACAATGAGGAGTATGCATTGTTTGGCATAAATCCTGAATTAGCAGATATGGTTGCAATAACAGGTGGTGAAATACTGAAACCCGATCCTGATTCAATAGTAGATAAGATAAGTTCATCAGAAAACCTTGAATCTACCAGGACAATTGATCTTTCATGGATGTTTATCATTGCAGCAATTGTTTTGTATCTCATTGAGATTGTTGCCCGAAGAAGGTATGATATCAAGATGAGGCGGATTGAGTAAAAAGATTAGGCACATTATGAAATTATTTTTATTCTTGAAAGTATTACTGTTTTACATAAAATGAAATTAATCAGAAATAATAGACTTATTACATCTTTAAAAATTGCTTTCATTTTAGACCTTATAATTTTTCTCTTTGGTAAATTATGCTATGAGAGCTATTGCAGATGGTTGAGAAATGCCTTGCTGCCAATAACCTGGATTATTTTTTTAGCAATATTATCTATTATTGTTTATTTTATTTTTACATTATATGCTTTTATCAAAATTCTAATGAAGAAACACAAATAGGTAGTACAGTAAAGTTCATCAATCACTCAAAACACAAAAATTTATAAGTAAAATTGTTTTACTTTTTTACTAAGGTGATTAATTATGTCAGAAATTGAGACTACTACAACAAGCCCTAAAGGCCAGGTTGTCATTCCGCAATCTATCAGGGAATCTTTGGGAATTACAGCCGGAACAAGGTTTGCAGTGTATGGAAAAAAAGACACAATAATATTTAGGAGAATATCTTTGCCTTCAAAAGAGGATTTTGAGAAACTGGTGGATTTTGGGGTCAAATTTGCCAAAGAAGAAGGGATATCCTACGAGAATGTAATTAAAGATGATTAAAGTTGTCCCCGATACGAATATAATTATTTCTTCAATATTTTGGAGAGGAAATGAGTATAGGGTAATTGCGTAATAGGTCAGTATGTTGAAGTTGGTAAAGGATTATCGATAATATCTTTCAAACTT
>JAHIYL010000214.1 GCA_018815145.1 Nanobdellota archaeon
ATGGGCTTTACGCCCTTCATGCCAAAGGCATCAGTATATGTGAAAATATTTTCAAGAATCTCCGGACAAGCAAAGCACAGTCCGAGAGAGTTTCAATTCCCTCAGAATTTCTCCAGACAATCCAATGAACTGAAATGCTCCAGAGCACATTCTTTACAATATCTGTCTTTAGGTGCACCTTTGATATAGAATTCTGCCATCTCTTCTTCACAGAATATACATTTCCTTTTTTTCTGTATTACATCTGATATGACTTCTTTTGTTATTGAATCCATGAATAAGATATGGCGACAGCTTGAACAAATTTACTTCTTCTTTTTGAGGAATGCAATCCGCAAAAGTTTCATCTCTTCTAATAAGTCATGATTGATGTCTCTTAAGAGCCTTATCTCATCAACATGCTCTTTTTGGATGAGCGACAGTTCTTCTTTCATATCCTCGTTTGCAGCTGTCGATACCATGTGGAGCAAAAGTATCAGCCAGTTGAATATTGCTATCAGCCTCAACCAAGCGATATCATTATGGTATGCATCAGCCTGCATAAGCATATAAAATCCAAAACCTGTAACAAAAAAACCAATTGGCACAAGGATCTTTTCGAATATATTGAATTTCCTGAAGACAACTTTCCCCATATTCCTTTTTACCCCTTTTTTAACTGCATCATGAAAATGATATAGTAGGTGTACCTTTTTCAGAATTTATATATTTTGTGATTTTTGCGTCAGTGAAACCTGAAAATCCGCTTATCAGCTCATCAAAGAAAGATTTCTTCTGCCTGTATTCTGATAGCTTCACTTCTGTCCCGAGTACCTCTGTCAGGTGTTGGACTGCAGCTTCCTTGCTTCCAAGCTCATCGACAAGACCCAGCTCTTTTGCTTCAACTCCAAGATAGACATTGCCTGTGGCAATCTTTCTGGTCTCTGCAATGGATAGGTTCCTGTTTTCAGAGACTGCTTTAATAAAAAAATCATGCAGAGTGTCAAGAGTCTTTTGATACAGTTTCAGCTCTTTATCAGTCATCTTCTTGTAAGGCGAACCCATGTCCTTATATTCACCTGCCACAAGACGCTGATATGTCACATTATATCTTTCAAGAAGATCAGATACTTCCAGGTAGGAACCAAATACGCCTATACTGCCTGTCATTGACATCCTGTTTGCGATGACGTGGTCACAGCTTGATGCGACCCAATAGGCACCGCTTGTGCCAATCTCTCTGATCAGAGCAACAGTTGGTTTTTCAGTTGATTTTATCTTCTCAGCTATCTCATCAGTAGCCACCGGATAGCCTCCCGGGGAATTTATCTCAAATATGATCGCTTTGATGTTGGGGTTATTATCTGCATAATCTATTGCCTTTGCAACCGAGTCAGATGATGTTATTGACTGCCTGTCAAGAAGACCGCTGCTGCTTTGTATCGATATAAGTCCTGTTATCGGTATGACAAGCACATTGGCGTCACCGACATTGATGTTTGCTCCCAGGCCAGAGGTTTCTGAATAGGAACCTGAACCAAATCCTGTATCAAATGATACAAAGAATGCCATGACTGAAGCAAGGAGCCAAAGTCCGAGGAGTATCCATAATGCAGACATGAACTTATTTTTCATGCTGATACCACCTCAACTACCTTTGTCTTTGCAAATTGGTCTGATAATCTGATATTCCTCAATGCAAAATAGACCATATCAACAACAATGATGAAGTTGGCAACAACAAAAAGATTCCTTATTATACACTGCCAAAAAGTCAGTTTAGTCTTTTTATTTTGATTTTCCAAAGGAACAACATACAGGCCCAGCACCATCTTTCCGATGGTCTGGCCAAGCTTGTATTCAAAGAAGACAAAATAAAGGAAAGCTACAATCATGACAAGCATATTTATCTCTGAGACCTTGGCCAATATATCAGGATTTCCTGTCAGAAGGTCATTCATATAATCAAAGGTCTGGGCAAAGCCTGCAGGATCATCAGGTATTGGGATGAATTTTTTTACTGAATTTATCAGAGGTGATGCAACTAAAAGTACTGCAAGCAAATCAATGCCAAAAGCCATAAGACGTTTTCCTATTCCTGCATTGACCTCAAAGACCCTTTTTTTTGGAAGATTCAGCCCTTTCATATGAAAATCATTAATTGCATGTGGTTTATATTGTTTTCGGGCATGGGAACGAGAAAAATAAAATATTTATATATAAGAACAAAATCGCAGTCCACATGCATGAAAAAAATGACAAAGAAAAATTTGTACAGTCTGCTGATAAATGTATTGAGTACAACTACAAAGAGAAATTTCAATTATCGAAAAATTTATTTTTGACCATATTGGATCTTAAATTGCAGGTTAATTCAGAAATATTGTTCAAAATTGATGAGTTGACACTTTCTTTGACCCATGCCAAAATATTTTTTCTATATGAACTCCTATCCCTCATTGATAAAAAAATTAGTGATTTATTGGGGAAACACCAAAGGGATACTAAAAATGAAAGATTTTTGCTGTTTTTGTATATCAGCCTTAATTATCGCATATCAGGGTGCAGTGAAAATGATTTCAAAAATCAGCTCTCAGTAGTAAAAAAGTTTATGGACATATATGGTCATATACCAGAACTTTGTGAATCCAGGGCACAGCTGTTATCAGAATGTTATACTTTTTTTAAAACACACACCAGTATGAAGCAGGAATCATTTCATTTCATTAGCAAGGCTTTGAGTGAAGATCCGGACAATACTTATTTTTTGGATTCTGCTGCACATATTTATATGAATTTTGATGAATTCAGCACAGCAAGGGCAAAAATCAGGCAGGCATTGATGATCGAACCAAAAAATCCAGAGCTGAGATGGACAGCTGACCTAATTGAAAGTAAAGAAATATTTCATGCATCATATAGTGACTATGAATCCAAATTAAAAGAGACAACAAGGACCTTGAAAAAAATCCAGCATAATGTTGACAGTATCAAGTTAGATTTTGTTGTTGTCTTAAGTATTTTTGTTGTGTTCGTTACAGCATCTGTTAAAGTAGTCTCGATGAGCTATGAGAATTTTCAAGGTCTGGATTTCTTTGAACTCGTGAAATACTCAATTGGCCTAAGTTTTCCATGGTTGATCATAATGTGTCTACTGATTATTTTGATCCTAAGATTAGCACAGAATAAAAGCACATAATGCAATAAATTTATTATAGAGCACTTTGCATAATTCCTTTTTTACATGACAAAATGCAATTATGGCAATTAGTACTCCTCGAAATAAAGTTGTCAATTAGAAGTTTGCAGCAATTTTTCAGACTTCTCTATTAATTTTTAGCATATCGATGGAATCTGCCGGTGATTATCTTTTTTTCTCTTTCTTCTTCTGTTCATGCCAGTTCTTCAGGACCTGTTCAGATGTCAGATTTTTATCTTTTAATTCTCCAAATACATGCGGGTGGCGGCGCACCATCTTATCAATCACATCAGCAAGAATCTTCTTGAGATTGAGTTTGCCTTTTTCCTCACCAATTTTTACAATGAGAAGGATTGTCTGGATGAGGTCTCCGAGTTCTTCAGAGAGATTCTCATCATCTTTTTTTTCAATTGCCTGTTTCACTTCTTCTGATTCTTCAAGAAGATCATTGAGCATCGAATCTATTGTTTGCTCTTTGTCCCATGGGCATTTTTCACGAAGTTCAGATTCAATATCATATAATTTTTTAAATTCATCAAGAAATGCATATTGTTCATTTTTCATGTAAATCTCAATTATGTGTTTAGTGGAATGTCCGATTCTATCCAGCTTGATCGCATCCATTGGCCTGATCCAGATGTATTCGACTGCCTCAAGATTATCAAGCCTGACATCATCATTCTTTGCTCTGCAGGTGAAATCCACAAAGACATAATGTTTGTCAGTACTGATGTTCTCCTCATAGAGATGGTCGGATGTATCAAGATATCTTATGTCATATATGTCCATCCCTGTCTCTTCTTTTATCTCTCTTACAAGAGCCTGCTCAAAAGTCTCACCCAGTTCCACATGACCTCCGGGAATGATCCACTGATCATGGTATTTTGGAGACTTGATCAAAAATAGCTCTTCTCTATTATTGAATATGATTGCTCCTGTGCACACTTCAGGATATGATGATTTTTTTAATTTTGTCATTTTATCGCCTCGATAATCTCAGAAGGTGAGTGTATGATTTCATCAGCTTCCTTTAATCTATGGATTTTGTGAAAGCCATATGTCACAGCGATTGTCTTTTTGATTTTTGCTCTTTTGCCAGCAATGATATCTCCGTCCATGTCTCCGATGAAGACTGTCTCTTCAGGAGATTTATTCAGTCTCTTCATGCATTTGATGAGCATGTCAGGACTTGGTTTGAATTCACCATCCTCCAGACCAAGGATCAGATCAAAATGATTCATTATATTGTGCTTTTCAAGCCTTTGGATGAAATTGACTTTTTGATTATTTGAGACAATTGCCAGTGTATAGTCTTGTTTTAGTGTAGTGAGGACTTCAGGTATACCCCTAAAAGGTGAAATCATATTGTCGTGTTCGATGATGAGCCTGCTGAATACTTTTTCAGCTTTCGCTCTATCATCATCTGTGACTATCCCAAATTTTTTTAGGGAAATTCTCCAGTCAAGTTCAAAAAAATCATCATAAAATTCATGGTTTTCAGATTTTTTCAGACCAAACTCATCAGCAAGAGAATCATAAATATCTCTTGTTACAGGAAATGTGTCCATCAATACTCCATCGACATCAAATATTACAAGGGAGGTTTTCATATGGACAACAAGAACTTGCATTATCTTTTAAGTTTTTTCTTCTAGAATTTTACAATATGGTATACAGCTTTGACTATCCCAAAAAAGCATGCGATCATGATGATAGGGTTTATGATTCCTGAAGGAAGTCCGACATTCACGATGAGCACATTGTACCTGTAATCATAATACGCCATGTATCCGACTATAAAAAAGACAACTAACAATGCCATCAAGAATAGTATTCCTTTGTTTTTGATTTCAATTACCCCTATTGTTGTGTAAGAAAGTTTTTTATATATTTAATTCTATGGAATTATCATTTAGTAGTGATTAATGCCAAAACTTTTAAATATAGGCTGGCATTCGATAGCATCAAAACCAGCAATCATTAGATTAATCAGGTGATAATCATGACAGATGAAATCCAATACCAGACACAGCCACTGAGTGAAGAAATACCTCAAGGAATGCAGGGAGTGACGCTTCCAGAGCTTGTGCAGCAGATACTGGATGAGAAAGTAGATCCTTTCCCAACAAATGAAGGTGGGTTTCAGCCGAGTGTGCTTTCTCAGGGAGCGACAACGACACTGGAGTTTTCTGGATATGAAGATCCTGATACAATGATGACTCCTGTTTATACAGTGGTTGCGCATCTCCCAATTGATCTGGTGCATAGATTCTATGAAGCTGCTCAGACAGATTGGGCATCATTTGAGACGGGAGATGGACTGGATAGTAATGATCTTGCAAATCTTGTCATGAATAAACCAAAGTACAGAAAAAACGATATTTTTAACCTTGAATCATATACAATTTTCATGGATAAAGAACTAGCAGATGGAAATATATCTCTCTTGACATACGAAAAATTCAATAGTCTACAGGCTGCTGACAACCTACCTGACCATTATATCGTGTTCTTGAAGCAGGAAGAAACTGATGTAGACAATGAGGAGGAGGGGACAGGAATTAAGCTTGCTGAAGCAAGGCTAGGCGGAAAAAAAGCTCTTGAAGCATATTTTGCTCATATAAACAGTGATGAAATAGCAAGTTCCAGGATGTCTGTTATTATGCTCCCTCTTCCGTATCGTGCAGAAGGAGTTGACATCAACAGAAGTGAATATGGTATAGGATTATTGTCCTTAGGTTACCATGAAATGGTTGGTCTTGAATTTGAAAAATATGCTACCCTGCCTCAAATCAATGCTGAATCAACATTTGATGCTATGGCTTCATTCCCTATTGTCGATGCAAAAGCAAACCCGGCTATGCTGCTCTACCAACCAGCAAATTAAATTTTTTTGTTTTTGATTTAGAATTTTTTACTTAAACATCTTCTCGACATTCTTGAATCGCATCTTTACATAGTCGACCGGGTCCAATTCTTTTCGTTTTAGTTCCATGAGTCCATCTTCCACATGACTGCTGCCCATAGGGATGAAGAAACCTGCCTCATCTTCCAGACCCCTTATCTGCTTCAGGCCTTCAAAACGTGCAATTATGGATGCTGCTGCAACTTCCACATACTTTGACTCAGCTTTCTTGACTCTTAATTTTCCTACTTTGCATCCCGGATACTCATCAACAATATGCGTTATGTTTCTCATATTTTTTGCAAGTTTCTTAAAGCATTTTTCATGGAGGATATCCAGAATCTCAGTCACATTTCTTTTGCTATTGAGCTTATTGTATTCTTTCGGCGATAAGCTTTCAACATGATATTTTTTTGGGAATGTGCTGATGAGCTGTCCTGCCAGACAGGCAATCTCTGCATTGTTGAGTTTTTTTGAATCTTTTACTTTAAGCTCCTTTAATCTTGTCCTGATTTCATCATCAGCCAAGAATCCGCAGACAACTATCCCGCCGAATGTGTCTCCTTTTAGCGTTTCATCAGTCCCGATCATTGTTCCGGAGACTACTGCCTTTTCTGCTTCTTTTTTTTCCTGCCTTGGAACAGAAAAACCTTCTTTTCGAAGCAGAGATGCAGTCTTTTTCATGTTCTCATCACTGCCTGCAACAACCAGTTTTCCTGAAGTATATAAAATAAGTGTCGTGATTCCCTTCAGTCTTACTGATTCATATTTAGAAGTCGCTTTAATCTCTGCAAATCCGTGTTTTTTGAGCTTCAATACTTTAGTCTTTGTGATATCATTCAAAACAAGCATAATTTTTTTATATCAGCAGAATTTAAATACTTTTTGCTGATAATAATGATTCACACTTCTAGAAATCAAACAGCCTTTTCTGTGATTGGGCAATTTTCAGATTCTTCCAACTCTTCCACTCTTTCCTGAAAAAATATATCCTGTCATTGTTCCAATGCTTTTCCAGGAATTTACTGGTCTTGACATCTGACATGTAGCCTGAGCCGAAGTCCTCGCCGAACTGCTCTTTCAATAATTCAATATACCTGTCCCTTGTGACTTTTGCAAGGATTGATGCTGCTGAGACAATAGGGTAATTAAGATCAGCTTTATGCTCTGCAACCAATTCAATTTTTTTGTTTGCCAGGTTTTCTCTGATATAGCTGCAGTATTTGGCTGCATCTTTTTCAGGAAGGTCAATAATTGCTTTTTCACAGGGGATTGAATTTAGAATCTCTGATGTTGTCCTTGCTTCTAATCTATTCAGGTTGTCATTTTCATCTGCAAGGCAGGCGTCAATCCTATCAGGCGTGATACTGATTATCTTATAATCTTTTACAATCCCCAAAATCTCCCTGAACATGAATTCTCTTTCAGAGGGCTTAAGAAGTTTTGAGTCCTTGACACCAAGCTTCTTCAATCTACTGATGCCTTCTTCATCAGCAGAGACACCTGCCATGACTAGTGGTCCGATGACAGGACCGCGACCCGCCTCATCCACACCTGCTGTTATCATGATAATATTGAAATTAATGTTATTTATTAAATTATACATAAGTGCATTAATCTACAATGCAGTATTCTCATAAGAATTTCAAAATTCAAAAATTACTTAAATAAGCCTTATTTTTACAGTCAATACATAATGGCCCTAAAAAATCAAAGACACAGAAAAACAAAGAGGGATCATTCAAAATTTTTTCAGCCTTCAAGAATCCGAAGATATCTCATAATATTGCTTTTGGGACTGATCATCTTCCTGATCAGCAGGATATTTTTTTTGATGAGTGTTTTCATTGTCTTTACACTATTCATTAAATTTTTAAAGACTTTGTTTCCATTTCCTATCACTCCTGAACCGATTGTTTTTTTTCCGATATTGATAACCATGTTCTGGGGACTGAAATTTGGAGTACTCTTTCTGTTCTTGGTTGTTGTTCTGTTTGATCTTGTCATCGGCAGGTTCAATGATGCGACTTTTGTCTGTTTTCTTATGGTGCTTTTCATATGCCTTTTGGCAGTGCCTCTCGGCCATCTCATCCCCAGCTATTTTGCACTTGGAATCCTGCTGTCATTCTTCTATATGATGATATATATCCTGATAAGGACAAAGATACTGGGCATCCGGATATTTGATGTCCTGAGCCCTGCAATTTCCTGCTTCCTGTTCAATTATCTGTATTTCAGTTTTCTGATGCCGATAGTCAAGCCATTGATGACAATTGTCTGAGAAAATTTAAATATTTGAAAGAAATTTGTTCAATAATGAGAAAATTCATTATGTTCTTGCTTTTGGGATTATTATCATTAATATTCTTTGGATGCTCTGCTGAACCTGATGCTGCACCAGTTTCTGAACCTCTATCAGAACCTGTTCCAGAAGTATCAGTGGATGATATTTTCTATGAAACTTTGTCCGATCTTACAGTTATCAAGGATAATGAGATTGAATTTATCAATAGAATTGAAAGTGGTTTTGCTGTAAATGGATTACCCAATTTCTGTAATAATGAATATGAATATAATGATATAATCTCTTATTATTTTGATTGTTCTTTCCATGAATGTTCAATCGATGAATCTTGTGTTACCTACTTTACCCCAAACCCAATTTTCGATTTAGATCCTAATAGTGATGTTTCTCCTTCAGATATTGTGGTAGCATAATTTTTTCTCAAATAAGACAATTTTTTTTCTCTAACCGCATAATTTATTAACTTAGGATAATTTAAAATGTCTTGATAATGAATTTCAAAGGTTTTACATTAGACAAATTCCAGGAAGATGCAATAAAGTGCATCAATGACGGCAATTCTGTTGTTGTATCAGCTGCGACAGGTACAGGAAAGACATTGATTGCAGATTATATAATCGATAAATACCTCAAAGAAGGAATGAAGATCATCTATACAGCTCCGATAAAAGCTCTTTCAAACCAGAAATACAGGGATTTCAAAGACGATTATGGTTACACAAATATAGGGCTCATGACCGGAGATGTCGTCATAAATCCTGAAGCACCTGTCCTCATCATGACTACAGAAATCTATAGGAATATGCTCCTTACAAAGGATCCTATGATAGATGAGGTTAGCTATGTCATATTTGATGAGATCCATTTTATCAATGATATTGAAAGAGGCACAGTGTGGGAAGAGAGCATTATCTTTTCTCCTGAAAATATCAGGTTTCTCTGTCTGTCAGCAACGATTCCCAATGCACGTGAATTTGCAGACTGGATTGAATCCATCCATGAGCATACAGTCAATGTTGTCATCTATGGAAAAAGGGCTGTTCCCCTCCAGAGTTATGTATTTGACAAGCAGATAGGGGTCACAAAATTCGATAAATTGCAGTTTGAGCTCAAAGACCAGAGGTACTCTTATCAGGGAAGAGGTGGAAGACGTGGAAAAAAACAGCGGATACCGCCGCCGTATCCATGGGAGCTGATAAGGCAGATACAGGACAAATTGCCCTGTTTGTTTTTTGTATTCTCAAGAAAGGAATGCGAAAAAAAAGCATGGTTCCTGTCAAAGAAATTCTCATTTCTGAATCAGCAGGAAAAAGCTGAGATCGCTAAGATGGCAAATGAGATCATCCCCGGAGAATTCAGATCAATGGAATCAGTAAGAAGGCTCAGAGAAGTCCTTCCCAGAGGGATTGCATTCCATCATGCAGGAATGCTGACCTTTTCAAAAGAACTTGTTGAAAAGCTATTTGCAAAAGGCCTAATTAAGGTCTTGTTTGCAACAGAAACTTTTGCAGTTGGGATAAATATGCCTGCAAAGTCAGTGGCTTTTGCTTCAATGTACAAATATGACGGAATCAATTTCAGATATATGTTCTCAAAAGAGTATTTTCAGATGGCAGGAAGAGCAGGAAGAAGAGGTATTGATGAGATTGGCTATGTGTATGTCATGTATAACAGGAATGAAGATGATGCAATAAAAATCAAAAAGATAACCACCAAGGATGTTGAGCCGATAAAGAGCCAGTATAAATTGTCTTATAACACTGTCATAAACCTCATCCATAATTATCCTGAGGAAGAGATGAGGGATACTATCCTCAAGAGCAGTTTTGACTTTTATCAGAGAAAACAGGAGAAAAATATAAGGATAAAAGCATCATTCAACAACAAAGTAAGAGTGCTTGAAAATTTTGGCTTTGTCAAAAATTTTATTTTGACAGAGAAAGGTCTTTTTTCAAGGAAAATATATGATCAAGAGATACTTGTCAGCGAGATCTTCTGCTCAGAATTCTGCAAAGCCCTCAGTGAAGAGGAGATGCTTCTGATCTGTACATCCATTGTCTATGAGCCGGGAAAAAATGATAAATTTGACCGGAAAAATACAAAAAACACTGCAAAGGCCATAATGCATTTCCTGAAGAAGAACATTACAAACCAGAAGATCCTGGACATGTTTGATGAATCTAGCCTGATGCTGCTCCACAATCTTGTGATAGGGTTTTCCCAGGGAAAGGATTTCCAGGACATCATGGACATGACAAACCTACAGGAAGGAGATGTCATCAGACTCTTCAGGAGGACAATGGACCTCTTGAGACAGATAAGGAATGCCACAGAAGACTATGACCTTAGGGATAAAGTAGGGCTTTGTATACATAAGCTGAACAGACCGCCGGTAAAGGCTGAGTTCTAGAGATTGAATTTAATATGTCGGAACAAAAATAGATAGAGGTTTTTCAATTTTACTTTCAAATAGAATTTCCGTTTTTTGATTATACTCTTTTTTTGTCCCAAATTTAATATGATATTCTATATTTTTGCTATGACAGAAGTCTATTACAGTATCTGCACATTTTTCATAAAATAAATCATTATTTTCAAACTGATTGCTTTTGACATTGTAGTTGAGCTTACCAAAAATGATTTTATCGACAAATGGAATTATATTTAATATTTTAGAAATGTCTTGCTTCACCAAATTTGGAGTAGGATAAGGTTCTATACTTACCCATGTTTTTAATCCTTTTGTATGGAGATATTTTAAAGAATTGATTCGTTTATCGTATGGAGCACTATACTTTTCAAAATTATTTTTGAATGTTTTATTAAGTGAAACAAGTGTAATTCCATATTCATTCAATAATCCGAATTTTTCAGTTTTTTCTAATTCTGTTGGATATATTCCTTTTGTTAAAATAGTGCATTTGATATTATTTAGGGATAATTTTTCAATAATTAAGATGTTGGGTGTAGACTCACCTCAAATTTTTTGCAGAGGAGAGTTAAACCCGACTATACCGAAGGTATCAAGAGTTTTTTGATTTTTACCAATTTCTTTGACATCATTGATGTCATATTCAAAAGGCTGTA
>JAHIYL010000215.1 GCA_018815145.1 Nanobdellota archaeon
AATTCAGTAAGTTTAGTTCTTCCATGTGAGTTCACCTTTTTTATCGACTAATAACAACGATTATTAAAGATGAACTCACTTATATATTTGTTGTCTATAAACTTGAATTTTAGCGACTACAAAAATTTAGGGATAGGCTCGTCAGATTAGTACCCAGAGTCAAATTGAATGAATCTTGGGATGAAATATATTCTCTGCATATTCAATCCGTTCAAAATTGTCGTATCTGGTTTCAGCACCTAATCCAAACAATGCATTTGCAAGAATCGTATCAAGGCCATTTCCTTTTTTTTTTCTAATTTCAGATAGATATGGCTTAGATAAATAATATGCCTCTTTAAGATATGCTTTTGCCAAATGATACGTTCCTGAAAAATCTGAAGAGTCAATCAATGACTTCAGATGCCTTTTATAGAATGAGGACATGAATTCAGCTGTAGGGGTTTTTCTCTTGCTTAAACCTGTCCCAGTTAATCTGCTTTCCAAAAAGTATCTTAACTTGTGATACTCATAGGGAATATTCAAAAAATCCATCAATGGTCTAATGCAATTCCCATACACTGATCCAATTGATTTTTTTGCCTTCAACAGCATCTTACCTATTCTTGATTCAGGAAAATTTTCCCTGCCAAATTCACTCTTGTTAAACTCTTTGAACAAAAGATATTCATACTTCAGTTCATAAATTCCAAGAAACTCAATAACTGGTGATAACCATCTATTATAAATATTAGTGATGCATTTTCCTTTTTTTGAATTCAAAAATTCCTTTATTTCAGGCATTTCAGCCAACCGGTTCTCTTTGATTGCACTTTTATATCCTGCAATCATCTCCCTTAGTTCGATATTGCGCACACCAGATGCATATCTCATAAATTTTTTGGTTAGCGGCTTATCCCGGTTGATATGATTGAATATAAGCATGTTTTCAGCATAATATCCTATTGACCCCCATAAGGCGCAGCAAGCATAATCAAGATAAGTTTTCCAACCCATCGGCTTCTTGATTGAATTACGGTCAACATTCCAATACATATCAAAAAGACTATTATTATATTCAGATAACAATTCCACTGGTGGAAGAGACCTCTGGATACCATGGGCAATAAGCATATCATTCAGTAACTGAAATCTAGTATCTGTCTTATTATTATTTTGTTTTTGGACACCCCTTGATTTTCTATCATATTTGCTGTAAAGATAGGTTATCATGATATTGGGAAGAGGAACTATGGCTGCAAAAGGTCCAAATATAGGAGTCTCTATTCCCATTACCCCAAATCCGAGCAAGAACCACCAATTTGCATTTCTCAGGACCTCATCAAAAGGATATTTTTCTATGAATGACTCAATATCTGATATTGCCTGCCTGTCTGTAAGGATAGTGGATTCTTCAAGTTCCTGGATAAGATGCTCAAGAGGTATATTTTCAGGCATTCTGTTAATGGCAAACTGAGTTATTTATAAAGATTTTCACAAATGTTGCCAATAAAAAACAGGATAAAACAATGGGGCTACCGTGATTCGAATTCCCGCTCCAGAGGAGACTCAATCTCTGAAGTCACGGGTTACAAGACCCCCAGCCTTGTGTGATAGTTGCTCTCTGCTGAATTTAAAAATATCAACAAATCCAAGCTACACTATAGCCCCATATTACAGCTAGGGAAAAGCAGAGGAATTTAAAAATTTAATTTATGAAAAATAAACTTTTTTGTAGATTGGCTGCAATTATCATTACCCATTTTTAAGTCGATAAAATTTGACCTGACACATATTCTAATTACAAAAACATTAAAAAGGGCCTTAGTTTCTTTCAGACAATAAATATCCGATATTTATGTTGAACAGTGCAAATTGAAAGGATTTTTACAGAATTTGAATTAATAGGTGAAAAGATAAAATGGAAAAGCATGTATATTTTTTTGGCGGCGGAAAGGCCGATGGCAATGAGAGCATGAAAAACCTTTTAGGCGGGAAAGGAGCAAATCTGGCTGAGATGGCAGGCAATGATGAACTGAAACTGCCTGTCCCTCCCGGATTCACTATCACAACAGAAGTCTGCACATTTTATTATAAGAATGAAAAAAAATATCCTGAAGAATTGAATAATCAGGTAGAGGATGCCCTAAGGAAGACCGAAGAAGTGACTGGCAAAGTCTTTGGTGATGCAAAAAATCCTTTGCTTCTATCAGTAAGGTCCGGTGCAAGAAAATCTATGCCGGGGATGATGGATACAGTATTGAATATCGGGCTTGGTGAAGAGACCATACCCGGACTGCTAGAAAAATCAGGAAATGAGAGGTTCGTATATGATGCTTATAGGCGTCTCATTACTATGTATGCTGACGTAGTGATGGAAAAAGCAGCTGGTCTGGAACTTGGTGAAGACAACGGGATCAGAAAGCAGCTTGAAAAGCTCATGGACATCATGAAAGAGAAAAAAGGGGTAAAAGAAGACACTGAACTTGAAGCTTCTGACCTGAAAGAATTATGCAGCCAGTTCAAAATCAAGGTGAAGGAAGTCATTGGAAAAGAATTCCCAGACAAACCCGCAGACCAGTTATGGGGAGGGATAGGTGCAGTCTTTTCATCATGGAACGGAAAAAGAGCAGTATCATACAGAAGGATCGAAAGCATCCCTGATGAATGGGGAACTGCTGTGAATGTCCAGGCAATGGTATTTGGAAATATGGGAAAAGATTCTGCCACAGGAGTGGCTTTCACAAGAAATCCGGGAAATGGAGAAAATAAGTTCTATGGTGAATTTTTGATTGATGCACAGGGAGAGGATGTTGTAGCCGGCCTTCGGACACCTGCTCCTGTCAACAATGACAGCAAGAATGACCATAATAGTGAATTTGAGTCTCTTGAAGAATGGAGACCTGAACTATATAAAGAACTCTTTGACATCCAGAAAAGACTTGAGCAACATTACAAAGACATGCAGGATATCGAGTTCACGATTGAGAACAATAAATTGTTTATGCTGCAGACAAGGATAGGCAAGAGAAATGGTCCTGCTGCAGTCAAGATGGCAACTGACATGGTAAATGAAGGACTCATCAGTGATGAAGAAGCTGTGACAAGGGTGACTCCAGATCAGCTGGATGAGCTTCTCCATCCATTGGTGGATCCTCAGGCTGAAAAAAAGAATTCACCTCTTGCCAAAGGGCTTCCGGCAGGTCCCGGCGGAGCATCAGGTATGGTCGTATTTACAGCAGATGATGCTGTTGAATGGAAAAAGAACGGAAAGAAAGTTATCCTTGTAAGAGAAGAGACTAGTCCTGAAGATGTGGAAGGCATGAGGGCTGCTGAAGCCATACTCACAGCCAGAGGAGGAATGACATCACATGCTGCCCTTGTTGCCAGAGGATGGGGAAAATGCTGCATAGTCGGCTGCGGAGCTGTTGAGATAGATTATGAGAATATGTTAATGAGAATCGGAGATGCAGTAATAAAAGAAGGCGAGTACATCACCTTGAACGGAACAAAAGGACTGATCTTCAAAGGAGATCTTCCAATGGTAAACCCAAGTGATGAAAGCACATTATTGACTGATTTCCTAAAAATCACTGACAGTGTAAGGAAGATGAAGATAAGGACAAATGCAGATACGCCTGCAGATTCAAAAAAAGCAAGAGGCTTTGGTGCAGAAGGCATAGGGCTTTTCAGGGTTGAGCACATGTTCTATGGTGAAAACAGCCAGGAACCGCTTTTCAGATTGCGAAAAATGATTCTTTCAAAGACACTTGAAGAAAGGAAGACAGCTCTAAATGAACTTTTTCCTTTTATGAAAAAGGATATCAAAGCAACACTTGAAGCAATGGATACCTATCCTGTGACAATCAGGCTGATAGATCCGCCTCTCCATGAATTCATTCCTCAGGAAAAGGCAAAACTAGAAGAGATTTCAAAAAGCCTTGGTGTTGACATGGATGAGCTCACAAGAAGAGCTGATCTTCTGCGGGAAAGCAATCCTATGATGGGGCACAGGGGTGCAAGGCTAGGTATAACCTATCCTGAGGTCACAGAGACTCAGGCAAAAGCAATCTTTGAGGCAGCAGCAGAGCTTATCAAAGAAGGGAAAGATCCACATCCAGAAGTGATGATCCCAATTGTCGCACTTTCAAATGAATTCAAGGATCAGGCAGAGATTGTCAAAAGAGTCCACAGCGAAGTAGTCGAAGAGACCAAGGTCGACAATATTCCTTTGATAGTGGGGACGATGATCGAGATACCAAGAGCAGCACTTGTTGCAGAGAGAATCGCAGAAGATGCAGATTTCTTCTCTTTTGGCACAAACGATCTCACCCAGCTAAGCTTTGGATTCTCACGAGATGATATTGGAGGATTCCTGCCTGACTACCTTGAGAAGGGAATTCTGCCTGAAGATCCTTTCCAGTCTATTGATGTCAATGGTGTAGGACAATTGATAAAGATCGGAATCAAAGGAGGGAGGAAGACAAAAAAGAACCTGAAGATCGGTATCTGCGGCGAGCACGGAGGAGACCCTGCATCAATTGAGTTCTGCTACAGAAATGGTATGAACTATGTCTCATGCAGCCCATACAGGGTCCCGATTGCACGGCTTGCAGCTGCCCAGGCAGCTCTGAAGTAATAAGACCTTGTTTTCTTTTCTAAAAATCCACCGGTCAGAGAACCGGTGGGATTTTGTTAAGTTTTATAAATAAGATAATTTCTCAAGTCAAAATAATGATTGATGCTGATATAAGCAGACTTGAAACAGTTCTCATGCAAGGTATGCAATCAACAAGAGATACTGTTCTAGCTTCTTTCGGAGTTCCCACTACATTATCTCCTAAAACGGAAAAAAGTGTACTCAAAATGGCTGTAAGCCAAATTGATATGGGCAACCAAGAAGCAATATTAAGAGTACTATTTGATCATTTTCCGGAAATTGAAATAAGTGTTGAGGAAAGACTGGATGACCCGACTGAAGTACAGGCAAAATTCTATGCCAATCATGGAAAATCTGAATACTGTGTGACTCTTGATGCTTTGGATGGGTCATTTGCCTATGAAAAAGGAATAAATAAAGATTACGGGATAATTGCCAGTATCATAAAGAGAACAGATGGAAATATGGGAAAGATGATAAGCGGATTAATATATTATCCAGCATATGATATGTTCTATCTTGCAAATAATAAAGGATTATTTGAAATTAAAGGGGATGAAAGAGTACATCTCAAAAAAAAGAAAGCAGAAGACAATGGAGAACAATATTCTGCAATCATAACTCATGATAGAAATAGGCTTCATTTGGATATTGACAGTTTCAAAAATGATCTTTATTCCTGCACTGAAATTGTACGCAAGATTGTACAAGGCGAAATTCCTGGTTACCTAATGTCAGGCAGCCAGGTTCTTGATTCAATGGTCTCCGCTTGGATGCTTTCCAAATGGGGTGCTGATGTCATATATGCGAATGGTGAATCTCTTGGGAATGTCCATTTTGGCGATCTATTAGATGTTAATAAAAGAACACCTCCTCGAGATACAGGAGGGCTCTTTATAGTGGGGGATAAAACTCACAAAATATTTGGTGAATATATGAGACACCATCATCCTGATTGATTTTTTCCACTTTTCTCCTCTAGGAAGCGAAAAATTTAAGAATAAGTTTTTCTATTATGTTATTTTATGGCAGAATATGATGACACAAGCGAAGACTCTGATGTCGAAGAAAAGCTGGACAATGATGAGATAGATGCTGAAGAAGAAGGCTTCATCAAAGGGTATGAGTCAGATTATCAGGAAGATGCTGAAGACGGCGAAGACCCTATTGACAGGGAATTTGAGTGACTCTTCTGGAAAATTGCTCTCATCATATTAGATTAAGTAGTTTTATTTTTATGCTCTGAACAAAAAATATTTATATTAAGCCTTATTTTCCATTTCTGAAATGACATATAGATTTTGTCTGCAAAGCATATCTGTCTTAGTCATGATGATGCTTGCGATGCATTAGCATCCCGTATTGATTCTTCTCTCAATAAATTTTTTATATCTAAAACCATTTCGAAGTAAATAAACATGAAAGAAAAATACTATGTAACAACTGCAATCGCTTATCCAAATTCAACCCCTCACCTAGGTCATGCTCTTGAAATCATACAGGCGGATGTTATTGCACGCTTCAAAAGACTGCAAGGATTTGATGTCCTTTTCCAAACAGGCACTGATGAACACGGAGTAAAGAATTGGGAGACTGCAATAAAAGAGGGTAAGGAGATACTGGAATTCTTAGATGGAAATGTCAATGTCTTTAAAGAGATGTACAAAAAACTGAACATCACCAATGATTTTTTTATCAGGACTTCTGACAAAACCCTGCATTACCCTGGTGCGCAAAAATTATGGAAAGCACTTGTGAAATCCGGAGATATCTATAAAAAACAATATACTGGCCAATACTGCGCCGGCTGCGAGTCATTCAAGACAGACAAAGAACTAATTGATGGCAAATGCCCGGATCATCCGACCAGAGAGGTTCAGACAGTACAAGAAGAAAATTATTTTTTCAAATTGTCAAAATACAAGGATATTGTCGGAAAGATCATAGAAGAAGATGAGTACCGGATAATCCCAACGAAAAGGAAGAATGAGATACTCTCATTTATCAAAGAAGCAAAAGATGTCAGTTTCTCCAGGACAAAGGATTCTTTGCCCTGGGGCATCCCTGTTCCTGATGACCCTGATCATGTCATGTATGTGTGGTGCGATGCACTTTCCAATTACATCACTGGAATTGGATACGGAACAGGTGACAAGAACTTCAATAGATTCTGGCCTGCTGATGTGCATGTCATTGGCAAGGACATCCTGAGGTTTCATGCAGCAATATGGCCGGCAATGCTAATCAGTGCAAAAATCCAGGTCCCAAAATCACTCTTTGTCCACGGACATATACTGCTCAGAGGCACAAAGATGAGCAAATCAACAGGAAACACCATTGAACCATTTGAGCAGATAGGCAAATATGGAGTTGATCAATTCAGGTATTATATCCTGAGCTCTATGCCGATTGACGGAGACGGTGATTATTCTGAAAATATGGTTGTAGACAGGATAAATACAGAACTGGTAGGAAACCTTTCAAACCTATGCTACAGGGTGCTTTCATTCACATACAAAAACTATGATGGAAAGATAGGCTCCTGTGATAAAGACCCGGTCATCAATGAGATAACAAGAAGATTCACTGAGGTTGAAGAAGCATTTGATGCATTTGATTTCAAGAAAGCTGTTGAAAAGACACTTGAGATCTCAGCCTTAGGAAACAAGTATTTCCAGGACAATGAACCTTGGAAACTCATCAGAATCAATAGGGCTCGTGTGCTGAAGATACTCGGAACATGCGTCAATATAGTAAAGAACCTATGCATATTGGTGAGTCCGATAATCCCTGAATTTTCAGAGAAATTGGCTAAGCAGCTCAATGTAAAAAATCTTACCTGGAATGACTTGAATTTTGAGCTTAAAGACCATACCTTCAACAAGCCGGATATATTGTTCACAAAGTGTGTGAAAAAAGAAGCTAAAAAAATTGTTATTAAGAAAATCAAACACACTGTAGATCCGGAAGTAACTGAGCTTGGCGTAAAAGTAAGGATTGCACAGATTAATGGCGTTAAAATCAAGAAAAAACATGAAGGTCTGGAGAGATTGAAAAAACAGGTAAAAGAAAATATTTTTTCTGATGGCAAAGTTCTCAAAGAATATGAAACAATTGACCAAAAAACAGGTGTTGACTCTTCAAAAAATCCAAATTCTGTAATAAATCTCATCAATCTAATCAAAGAAAAAGGTCAATTACCTCAGATTAACACTGCGGTTGATACTTACAATGTTGAATCAATCAAAAACGGCATCTCTCTGGCTACACATGATTTGAGCAAAATAGAAGGAGATATCAGTGTCCGACTTTCGAAACAGGGTGAAAAATTCATATCCTTAGGCAATATCATAGAATCCTTGAATAAAGGAGAAGTCATCTATGCAGATGATGAGAAGGTGATTGGACGATTCTCAAAGCAATGTGAAGAGACTGCTACAACAACAGATTCACAAAACATTGTCCTGGTCGCTTTTGGAAATAAATACATTTCTGATGAAATGATGGATGAAGCAGTCAAGGAAGCCTGCAATCTGATTGTCAGGTACAATGGAGGAAAATTCAGTCAGGATAGTACTGAAGTTGATTTCTCGATCCTTGACCTTAAGGTCGCAAAAATCACTGAAGCGCGTGAGCACCCAGATTCAGAAAAATTGATGATGCTTGCAGTCGATCTTGGCAAAGAAAAAAGACAGCTGGTCGCAGGATTAAAGGGGCTTTACACACAAGATGAGCTCAAAGGCAAAAACATTGTTGTAGTCACCAACATGAAACCAGCTACCCTGAGAGGGGAGAAAAGCCAGGGAATGCTTATTGCAGGCGAGGATAAAAAAGAAAACAAGATGGGCCTTGTTGTTGCTCCTGGATCAAAACCAGGTGATCAGGTATATGTTGAAGGAAAATCTCCCTCAGAAAAAGAGATTGAGTTCTCAGATTTTCTGAAAGTAAAGATGACAGTAGAAGATGGGAAAGCAGTCTTCTCAGGAAAGAATCTGAAAACTGATAAAGAAAATATTACTGTGGAAAGAGTAAAAGAAGGGATAATAAGGTAATCATTAAATTGCCTGGATCAAGACTCGTATCCTAATACAGATATGTTGATATTGAAAAAGGTATTTTGTACTCAAAATTTTGACCTTTTTTGAAGGTAAAATAACCTAAACCCAAACAATATGCATCCAAAGCATCGTCCCAACAACGGGCCTCATGTGAATTTGTCAGTATATTAAATCCAGTGGTATGTTTTTCTTCAGCCGTATGTATTGTTGCCTCAAGCACTGGTTCAGGAAGATAATTTGTGTCAATCGAGCCGAACTTAAAACTGACTTTTTCATTGACAAAATCAGATGCCTCTATTAATTGAACCGGATAGGATTTTGAGTCTGAACTCTCACTATTTCGTGGAGCATAAGACTGAGTTTGCCCATGATTTTGGAAGCTAATTCTTCCATCTTTCTGAAGCATAATTCTGGTGTTATAAAGAGACATAGGTTCATAATCTGCAATTGCCTTTTGCTGTACAAAAACAACAGGAATTTTTTTGTCAAGAAGATAATCAACTGCCTTTTTTGTTGAAGTTTCGCTCTCAAATGAAGTTATCCTCAGTGCTACTCTCCCTCTGTACTCCCTGATCCGGTCAATCAAAGAATCCAGCTGTTCAATTCCTGCGTCATATGACCGTGATAGAACCAGGTCAATTGCAATAGGCCTGAGCAGGCTTTCATCAAAATATGGCAGAGTCCATTTTGCCTCGGTATTTTTGAATTTAGTAGAACCTTTTTTTGTAACTGGCAAAAAAGTTGAATCAACACATATAAAATATTTTTTTGGATCTTCATGTTTCATAAGATTATATACATTTGTGCCATAGGTTCTCCATTCTTTGAAGTTCTCTTCTGTCAGTTGTGAAAGATCCGGTCCCAGGATGACTCTAGCTTTGACTGCATGATCACACATATCAAGAGAAAATTTATTTGAGCATGAATAACTCAATTCAAAAGGAAACGACCTTATTTCGATATCACTCATGTCAATCTTCATTGGAAGGCCAGTCTTAAAGAAATTCCATGGTGCTATATATGGCTGGCGGGTTCCTCCGGCTCGGCCGACCATCCATCTCCCTTCTCCCTCACGGTGAAGCTCGACTGGTTCATGTGATTTTGAAGAAGTGGTTCTATATGCAAGCAATTTCCCTGTTTTAGCCTGCTTTAATACTACATAATTCCATTTAAAATTTCCATGATCACAGGCTACCTGAATGAATCCATTTTTCTCTATCTGTCTCTCAGATTCCTCTTGCAGCTCAAGTTCCCTGCCACAATCAAGGCATGCAAGGCCGCTATGTGCCTGGTCCTCATAATTCATTTCTGGATACATTCCACCCAGATATGCATCAATCTCAGATGCTGAATAATATGCATTACCGATCCTTACCTGCCTGCCATCCTCAGATATCCCCATTACAAGATTTGCTCCGCCCTTATGATCATGTATCGCAGAGGACATCTTCAAAGTTGAATCCGATAATAAACCACCTATCCCAATAATATGAACAGCATTATCAGTACTATAATCAGATGTTATCAAATTCTTTAATCGCGTATCAGATCGAAGCTTATCATATCTGGCAATAATTTGCTCAGATAGTCTATCTTCAAGCGAGGTCATGCACAACTGCAAAATGTAATCAATATATAAATATTAGTTAGCGCGATTAATTTTTGCTAATATTTATATAGTAGAACACCTCATCTATTGGATGAGGTGTTAATATGAATAAAAAAAAACTGGTAAATAGGCAAGCAATAATACAACTACACAAAAAAGGAAAAAAACAAACTGAAATTTCTTATCTATTGGATGTGCCACAAACTACTGTTTCATATTGCATTAGAAAATTTAAATTAACTGGAAATATTGAGGACAAACCAAGATCTGGAAAACCTGCTAAGCTTAACAAGATGCAATTATCTGAACTTAAAAAAATCTTGTTGGATTTTCCACCTTCAAGATATGGTGGAGAAAGTATTGGGTGGCTTACAAAGATTGCAATTCAATATGTTTATGACACTTATGGTGTCCAATATAGCATGAGAAGAATGCAGGAATTATTTCATAAGTTTGGGTTAAATCTTATAACTCCAAGAACAGAACACAAGAACGCAAGCTATGCTGCAAGAACAGTTTATCGAATGGACTTTAAAAAAAACTCCAAAATGAATATTTGGATTGCACCATCGTTAATTTCGACGAAGTAACTTTCAGGTTAGTAGCTTTCTTAAGAAAAGTATGGGCAAAGTCAGGAAGCAAGCCCAAAGGCTTGTTTTGGTGGAGCAACAAAAAAGCAAATATGTTTGGTGCCCTTATCGATGGAAAAAAACTATATTATGAATGGTATGAAAAACTTAATGCACATTCATTCCTTGAATTCATGAAGAGATTTGTTGCTACGCTTGATAAAACAAAAAAATATGTTTTTGTTTTTGACAATGGTCCTGCTCACAAAGCAAAAATGAGTAAAGAATACTTATATTCTCTTGGAGAGAATATTTTTATTGAATTTTTACCCCCATATAGTCCACAACTAAACTGTATTGAAACTTGTTGGAAAATCATAAGATACAACGTGACTAACAGCAATTTCTTTCAAACAATTGAAATATTAAAAGCTGGGATTGAGCAATTCCTTAAGGGATATTTTTTCATGCTAATTCCTAGCAATTACTTATCGCGCTAACTATATTTCTAAATAACTACTTATAAATAGTAAAAACATATAGAAATCTACCTGTCCACAAACAAGCTGTACTTCTCTTTTCCTTCCAGTTCAGACACAATCCTCTTTATGATTATCTTCTTTGGATCAGGAAGAAGCTTCACCCGCTTCTTGATATCATCAAATGATGTGAATTCCACTTCACGCCTTGCTTCGATAATTTCCCACATATGTTTTTTCCCTAGACCGGGTAAAAGCTCCAAGGTATGCATCCTTGTTGTCAGGGGCTGAGCCTTATTGAAGAAATCAACATATTTCTTCTCATTCTCATTCACAAGCTTTTCAATGACATACTTCAGTTCAGATTGTGCAGATGATGTCAGCCTGTCAGGCCGCAGCTTGCCGTTCACATGATGTATCTTATCCCGTTTCCCGTCGCCGATATATACCTTTTCATTCGTCTTCAGGAATACATCTTTTTTTGGAACAGCTTCGAGAAGAGTAAGCCTTGTGGTTCCGATGCATTGTGCAATCGCAGTCTTCTTATATCCAGGAGTCTTGTCAAAAGGATATCCATGCTGCAGAAAATCCAATACAATAGCCTCTTCTTCTTTTCGTGTTTGTTCCATTTGCATCATCTCTTGAATAATAACAGAAAGCAACTATATAAAGTTTATGCTACGCCTATTTTACAGGCGGAGAATACTTTTTCACAAGATCGATTATCTTCTTGATATTCTCTTTTGTGATGGTCAATGGAGAACCGCTGAATATGACTTTCAATTCATCAGCTGTTTCAGGTAGAAGGTCAACAATCTTTTTCACGTGTGTATCCCTAAGTCTAGGGATTTTAATGTCAATTATCTCTTTTTCAAGGGCTTCTGCATCCTTTTGCTTCAGGACCGCAAAGTTGTTAAGATAATCCTCAAGTTTCTTAGTCCTTATGTTCAGTTCACCATCTCTCTTCTTGATTTTCTTCATTTCCTTCTCTACTTCGTAGATGGTCACTGGTGATTCGGATATAATTTCAGGATTCATTTTTATGCTTTTTTTAGATGAATAGGATGGACTATTAAAATCTTTGTCTTATCTGAGTCTTTTATGACCACTTCATAGCATTCGCCCTTCTTCTTCTTTATCAGGCCTGTCAACCCATGGAATCTTGGATAATACATGCCTTTCTGATATGATGGCTCTGCCTTAAGAATCACTCTTTCTCCCTCACTAAATTCCTGGAAAAATTTTGTGATAGATAATTTTCCTCTATCCTTATAGTGCTTCTGAAACTTAAACCGAGTCTTTCTGCGGAATCCGCCGTGTCTTTTTGTCATTTTACAGGTACTTGGAAAAAAGAGTTGTTTATAAAGATATTGGATGGTAGTAATAGGTCAGTATGTTGAAGTTGGTAAAGGATTATCGATAATATCTTTCAAACTTTCTAAGATATTTTTATTATTCATGCGCAGTGTTTGAATAACAGATAAAAGCACGCTTGT
>JAHIYL010000216.1 GCA_018815145.1 Nanobdellota archaeon
CATAAGAAATCCTTATTGAATTCTCCGTATTCCATCTCCTTCCAGCAGGCAACAATCTGAGCAGCCAATGTTAAATTTATATCATCTGCACTTGTTACTATTTCAGTATCAACAGGACCAGCCATGAAACGGCAATAGTCTTGATCTGCCCGCATATTTTTAGGTATGAATGCTGATGAATGTATATAAAAGAAAGTCTTGCAGTATATGCTTTTTGCAAAGGTAGGAAGCTTTGTTGAGAATACTCCCAATAAAAGCACAATTGATATTATTGTGATCAATATAACAAAAATCATGTTGATTGTCAGATCGCCTTTTTTTTTTAGCATTTCTCTTTTTTCCCATAAAATTCACCCAATTTTTCTGACATTGCATATTCCTTCATTTACAGACAGCTTTATTGTGTACTGACCGCTTGGCAGACTCTCACTCAATACAATATTTTCCATGAAATCTTCCTGGACAATCTCTCCTTCTGAATCAATATCTTCTATATTGCAGTCTTTGTCCACGTCATCTTTTAGGCATGCAGTACAAAGCTTTTCAATTTCAATAACCACATGACTCTTTTCTCCATCAATCCCTTTCTCACCCTGCTGAGGAATTTTTATGGTGTTATTTATTGCAGAATATGCAAAAGATATCAGCAGCATTATCACAACACCACCGACAATTATTATCCCGTATTTGAAAAATATGTTTTCCATGTGTATTACCAATTATTTGATTAATCACAAAA
The DNA here is from genome assembly GCA_018815145.1 of Nanobdellota archaeon. GTDB lineage: Archaea > Nanobdellota > Nanobdellia > Woesearchaeales > GW2011-AR15 > WJJD01. The sequence goes on from JAHIYL010000216.1 coordinate 740, forward strand.
TTATAGGTTCATTCCTGTAATGATCAGTGAATTGAGTGCATAAGATCCAATTATTGTCACAACTGTATAGACAGATACTGCAGTAAATAAATTTTGCCCTATATTTATGTCTCTTGATACCTTATCAAAACCATTCTCAACACCATTTGCCAAAAGCGACAATAGATAGACTGTCTGGACCATATATATGCCAACAAGTATCTGGAAGACAGTTGGCGGCATAATATTTGTGAATTCTATGAAATCACCAAAAAATGATGTTGTGCCCTGCACTCCACCCATTCCCATATTCATAGTCTGCATAATGCTCTCCAGCGCTTTGCTCATCTGATAAAGTGACTGAATGATTACTGTTGTAAGTGATCCGACGAATGCTGCAATGAAAGGGGTAAGAATCTTTGCCTGGATATTTATGGATGAGACAGTCTCTGTAAGAAGATCATAAATCAGTTCTTTGATCTTGCGGGTATTGTCAAGATATACTGAGATTTTCTGCAGTATCCCATAGATTATCTGTGCACCTTTTTTTGCACCTTCACTGATGATCCAGACAATCTCTTTCAAAAGGACCGATGGGTACCTGATTATTGTTCCAAGTCTGTCCTGAAACACTGCATTTGAAAATGTCACGCCTTCATTCTGCATCCTTTCCATTGTCAATGAAAAGAAGCTGAATATGCTTCTTTTCTTCATATTGAGCAGGATGTATTCATTGATGAAATTCTGGATCGCCTCTTCAAGAGGGATGCTCTCAGTGAATTGGTTGGAGAACTGAAACAATGCGGGGCCCAAGTCATCCTCAATCTCAATCACATCATTCCTTATCTTCAGTTTTTGAATACTTCGAAGATAATAAAAGATAGCAATAGCTAATCCTGCCCCTAATGGTATTGTCAATGTCATCAGAATGGCGCTCACCTGGTATTCCCCTTCCATATGCTTAGGGATTGTCTTGCTCCCTTTTAGCGCCAATCTTTTGTTTTCGGCCATGGCAGGAACAGTTTTAAAGACCACATGATATACTCCTGGTAAAACTATAAGAAATCCAACCATAAGGGCAACTGTAAGCACTGGAATTAGATATGTCTGCTTTTTTGTTTTTAACCTAAACTGCCCCTCAGGAGGAACATACGGATTATTGGTTATATCCGGATAAGAGAATGCACCTGGTCTTTTTGCAATGATTCTCTGTGTAAAAAAAAACAACAGCCCTGGCAGTATTACCACATAACCAAAAAAAAGATGGGAAATCTTGATGGACTGCGACATAAAGACACTCATCATGGGAAAAGCAATGAGGCCAATCAAAGGCAGCATCATCCCAAAAGTATGAAGGATTGTTACCGGCATCTTCAGATCATGTGAAAAATGCTTCATGTTCTCATATGTTGAATCAAGTATCATGCCTAGCGACTTGTCAAGGATTCTTGCCTGATCCTCTTTCGTCTGCTGATCAAGGACAGTATATAATATTAGCATTGACTTGACAAAATCCCTGTTTCTTTTTATCCAGAGAGGGATAAAATACTGTATTGCCTGTTCAAGAGTTCCCACTTTCTCATTGTCCACAAGCCACAGGCTCTGTTTGATGTCCTTTCCAAGCGGACCATCAAGATGCTGCGAAGCAAAATACATCGCATTCTCAAGTATTGGATTCACTCTCATATAGATGGTCATGTAAAGTATTGCAAGAATCGATTCCTGCTGCGCCCTGATCTTTGTTATCTCTGCACTGTATCCCGGATATGTGTAAGACACCGCTGCCAGGAATGCTCCTGTGCACGCCACAAAGAATGAAAAATTTAGTTCTCCCAAAAAAAGTGTGGGTATAGCAACCAATAAAAATATAATCTGTGTAAAAAAAAGCGAACCAATCACACCTTTTGGAGTGACATTAATTCCTGCAATCTCTATCTCATCAGCAATCCTTTCTTCAGTTTCCTTTCCAAAATCCACGAAACCAAAGAATTTTTCACATGTTGAACAATACTTCTCATAAAAGGAATTCAGAGAAAACTCTTCTTTCTGCTCTGTCTTGAACGTCTTATATGAAAGAGAATCCGTATCCTTACTGTCCTCTGAGAGAGATTTTTTTCCCAGATTCTCCTCAAAATTTGAGTTCACCTCTTTTTTTACCTGGGACGCTATCCTTTGATAATCCATTGAATTTAACAATGCGGGCTTTTTATTTAAATTTTGTTATTAATTCTCCGTAAAAAGAGTGGCTATTTTTTTCGTAAAGTTTATAAAGTTTATGTGTTCTTAAATTACTATATTCAAAAAAAATAGGTGATCATGATGAAAAAGAGAGGTGAAAAATCCCTTCAGATGATTTTTGGACTTTTTATGCTTTTAATAATATCACTGGTGGTGCTTGCCATGTTCTTCAAGTTCGTCAAAAAAGGTGGCGAAGGTTTAGGAAATGTAGGAACGCAGTATGCACAGGAAGCTGCAAAACAGGAAGCACAGACAAAATGCCAGGCCCTATGTGACGGAATAAACAGTGAGGATACTATCCTTCAGTTCTGCAGCCAGATATATAGTGTTGATTGGAATGAGGACAGTCGTACAGAAGGGGCTATGCAAATAGGTAGGTGGTGGACCTGTGAAAAGAAAATCCCTTGTTTTGTTCTTGTGCCTAATTGCCAGAACAACAGGTACAATGGGAATAAATGCAGAGAACTGCTGGCTGAGTTCCAGCCTGATAAGTACATAAAATTCTGGATGAATGTTGATGATGATGTAGAAGGGGAAGTACGTTTTCCTGTTGATGCAAGCGGCAATGAATATACTTCAATTGTGACCCAGCTGACTGATTATTCCGACGGATGTTTGCTACCAACCTCAACATCAGATTTAAATGATCCCTTGAATCCTCTTCCGCCAACATTGTACAACTGGAAAGAGAGATTCTGTTTCACCAGGTCAAATGTTGATGGCTGGAATGGAGGGAACTGTCCGCCTCCTGTGGCACAGACAACACCTTAATTATTTTTATTTTTTATGATTTTTAGTTCTTAGTAATAGAAAACTATATTAAATATGCTGATTCTTATGGTTACTATGGATAAAAAAGAGGCTGATCTAATCCTAAAGAAAGAGGAAAAACTGAATGAATTGACTTCATCTGAGATATCTAATCTAAATCTTAAAAAAGAATTCTATCAAAAGATCAAAACAATCATGAATGACAATTCTCTTGATAAGACTAAACTTCTCATTATCCAGGATGAATCAGCAATTATTGAAGACAACAATCTAAAAAATCTGAAAATTCTGAACAAAAAGATTCTTCTTCCTCTCATCCTAAAGCTAATAACTAACATCAAATCACTCGATCTAAAAAACATTAGGCTTGAACAAATTGAAATTGAAGAAGATAAAAAAGCTGATAAGATCCTTTCAGGATTGAATCATGTTCTTCCTCAGAATATATCGAATGACATTGAAATAAAGAACTATCTAAATACAGGTCTCAAGGGGCTACAGATAATTGAAAAAAAGCTGGAACAGCGAGAAATATTCAACAAGGAAGAAATAAAAAA
>JAHIYL010000217.1 GCA_018815145.1 Nanobdellota archaeon
ATTTTAATTATAATAAACAGTCTTTAGATAGTAAAATCATTATAGAAAACTAAATTTTTTAAATTTCATTAATATATTTGCAGTAATATGAATCACAAAATCCTTATTTTACTTTTCCTTCTGCTGCTCATATCATGTACCCCAATCACAAACCCAAGTAGTGAAGACATAACTGATTGCGCTTCCTTGGATTTGGAGAATGTTGACACTTCAGGAAATTATATGTTTCCTAATGATGATGTTTATATGGGATATAGTGAAAGTTTTCCGGATTTTTTTGAAGTTTTGAAAGATGATGCAATATATAAAAACAAGATGAGCGGTGTTGTTGCTGTTGGATTCTATGACTATGGGCATATCGAAGCTAACTATAATAAAGAACATTTTTTTAGTATAATATTAGGAAGGCTTACAACAGAATTTAGAACAGTGACTTTTATGAAGATTAATCCAAATGAGCATCCTGAAATTACGGAACAGTATACTCTTGGAAGCCAGCCCTCATTGACTGTCTTTGTTGATGGTATTCCTGAGTGTAATCATCAAATGATTGAAATTATTGAACCTAGCCAACATAATGATGATTTTAATTTGTACCGAAAATTTCTGACATATTTCATTGATAAAAAAATGGAGGAAACTGCAGGTTCTTCGCTTAAAGAAAAGTATGGTGTTATAACACTTGAAGAACTCAAGGAATCTGTAACTGAACAAGATTTTTCTCTTGACATTATTATTGATGAATCTGCTCAGGAAATTGTAAAAGAGGAAAAATTAAGAGATCTTGAGGAGACAATTGCACATATGCTCGGGATACAAGGAAAATTTAGGGTTGTTCATATGTCAAAGGACATTGGAATTGAGGAATTTTCCAAATTGGTAAGAGATAATTTTAATTATGAATTTGGTGATGGAGATAAATTACATGATGACCACAGTAGATTGACCTCAGGAACAGATACAGGTAGATTTTTCTCTATGGGTCAGAAGGATTATGGTGCAATAATAACTGTCGGAAAGTCCACCCCTGAATATACTAATACCAAATTTGCCAGAGAATCTACTTTGATAAATGTTATCATAACAGAGCTGATTCATACGAAAAGTCAATCAGCAAAATTGTGTGATATTGATGATTATCAAGATATGAGATTTAGTTTTTCCATGACTCTAGGTATACTGGATGGCTACACAGGTTATTCAAGAGATTTAAGTTCCACTTTTTTTGAGATGTGCGATAAAAAAGATAAGCTTGAAGAAAGTTTCTATGAAACAGGTAAGAGTTCTTCTGGAATAATGGACATTGCAATAGATGTTTTTAAGTAAATTTTACTCTATATTGAATATAATTATATATCAACAGAGTTTCTTCAAACCTGATGAGAACATTTATTGCAATTGATGTTCCTGAGGATATTAAGAATTATTTTTCTTTCCTGCAAAAAGAGATATTAGTTCCTGATGCAAGGATGCGATTGATGAAAAGTTTTCACCTGACTCTTAAATTTCTTGGCGAGGTCAAAGATATTGAAGAGATTAAGCATAAGATGTCTGAGATCTCTTTTGATAAATTCAGCATAAGATTATCTGATATAGGGGTCTTTCCCGATGAAAATAATATCAGGGTCGTGTGGGTCGGATTCAAAGAGAGCAAAGGACTCCAGGACCTCCAGTATAATATTGAGCAGAAGCTACCGGAGATAATGAAAGAATTTGATTTTTATCCACATATAACCCTGGCAAGGATTGGTTATGTTGAGGACAAAGAAAAATACTATTCAAAGCTGCAAAGAATCAGGATAAAAGAAATTAGTTTTGAAGTAGATAGGTTTAATCTGTACCAAAGCTTACTGACAAGAAATGGCCCGATATATAGCATTGTCAAGAGTTATTCTTCTAAACAATAACAGCAAAGTATTTAAAATAATATCGTTTCCGATATATCTTTTCCGATATATTTATAAAGTATCGAGCATGATAATAAGAAAATGATAAGGGGACATCTGAAAATAGTTGTAATGAACCTTCTGGACAGGAGATCCATGAGCGGCTATGTACTTATGAATGAAGTGAAGGAAATAATCGGATCAAAACCTAGTCCTGGCTCTATGTATCCTCTTCTTGATTCTTTATCAAGGGATGGCCATGTTACCATAGAGATGCAAGGGAGAAAAAAAATATATTCACTCTCAAAGCAGGGCAGGAAATTACTGTTGATGATTAACAAGAAAAAGGATAAGATTATTGAAAGGCTGTCTGAGGGGATAAAGATTTTTGAGAGCATGGACCATGGAAAAGAGACAGAATTTTTTAAGATGTTTTTGAATGAGATGAAAATGGGAAAGTTACCACTCAATCATTTGAATCCAGAACTTATGGAATTTAGGACTGCATTATTTCCGTTTCTAATAAGCAAAAATAATAAAAACAGAGTCAAAATTAAAAAGATAATCAAAGAGTCAACAAAAAAAATTAAGGAATTACAATGAAAAAAACACAATCAACTATAAAACTTATAAAGGAGCCAAAAAAAGACGCTATCATCAAGCTCAGGGATGTGTGGAAGACCTATAAGATGGGCGAAGTTGAAGTGCATGCACTTAGAGGCATGAATCTTACTGTCCGTGCAGGAGAGTTCATTGCCATCCAGGGTCCTTCAGGCAGCGGAAAATCAACTGCCATGAACCTTGTCGGCTGTCTTGATATCCCTACTGAGGGGACAATATATCTTGATGGAAAGGACATTTCTAAACTTTCAGAGAGCGATCTTGCACAAATCAGAGGAAAAAAGATAGGGTTTGTGTTCCAGCAGTTCAATCTATTAAATACGCTCTCTGCAATGGAGAACGTCATGCTTCCAATGATATTTCAGAGAATGGAAAAAAAAGAGCGGGAAAAAAGGGCCAGAGAGCTTCTTACTCTTGTTGAGCTTGGAGAGAGAATGCACCACAAACCCACAGAGCTTTCAGGCGGCCAGCAACAGAGAGTTGCGATTGCCAGGTCTTTGGCAAATGATCCTGATGTGGTATTGGCAGATGAACCTACAGGTGCCCTTGACTCAAAGACTGGAATCAGTGTTATGAGTTTCCTGCAAAAATTACATAGAGAAAAGGGGAAGACAATAGTCATGGTCACGCATGATGATGGCCTGGCAAAATATGCTCAGAGGATAGAGTATCTGAAAGATGGCCAGGTCGTTGAGTGCAAAGGAAAATGTGATTGATCAGGATACTCAAATTCAGAAAAATTATGATAAATAACCAAAAGGTGAAATGAACATGAAAAATAAAATACTATTATCATTTGCACTGATGCTTACACTTGCGATGTTTTCAGCAGTATCAGTGTCTGCAACAATGGAATCGACGCCATCGATAAACATCAGCGTGATGAACCAGGACCCCGATCCTGTCGGGCCGGGAAGATATGTTGATGTGAGATTCAAGATTGAGAATGGAGGGATAGCAATTGCTGAAGGCGTTGAAATTGAGCTGGTCCCTGAATATCCTTTTTCAGTTGAATCCAATGAAGAAGTCATCAGGTCTCTTGGTGATGTTCCTGGATATGGTCATGGCAGAAATGCTATTGTCCAAAAATTCAAGGTGAGAGTTGATTCCAATGCTATCGAAGGAGAGAACATGCTTCATCTGAGATACAAACTGGGAGATTCGGTATGGATAACACAGGAATATCCGATAAGTATACGGACAATAGATGCAACAATATCTATTGAATCTGTCGTGACCGAACCTGAGAAGATAAGACCGGGAGAACCTGCAAAAGTCAAGATAAAGCTTAAGAACATGGCAGATTCAGATATGGTTGATGTATCATTGAAATTTGATCTGGGGCTATCTACTGTCTCTCTGCCTGCAACCATCTCTTCATTGAGCCTGTATGATTCAGTGCCATTTGCACCGCTGGGTTCAGCCACAGAGAAAAAAATAAAGAGGATCAAGCCAAATGAGGAAGTGACGTTCACATATGATATAATCTCATATTCAAATGCTGAGCCACGTGTTTATAAGATCCCTATCCAAATCAAATATTATGATGAACTTGGTACAGAGATAACCAAGAATGATATTGTGGGCCTGATGGTAGGCATAAAGCCTGATCTGACTGTGCTTATTGATGAGACAGACCTTTACGTGGGAAAATACAATGGTGAAGTCTCACTGAGATTGATCAATAAAGGATTCACAGATGTCAAGTTTCTGGACGTATATCTTGAAGAGACTGATGAGTTTGAGATTCTTTCTCCTAAAGAAGTGTATATAGGTAATGTAGACAGTGATGATTATGAAACTGCAGACTTTAAGATATTCATAATAACAGGTGATGAAAAATCAGAATCAAAATCTGAAAAGAGCATATCTCTTCCAATATCAATTGAATACAAAGATGCGAACAACATTGCATATTCAGACAGCATGGATATTGAATTGAAATTATACAGTGCAAAGAAATTGGGCATAAGCAACGGCAATTCAAATAACACTTTTTTGATCATCCTTGCTGTTGTAGTCATTGGCTATTTCATATACAGGGGAATTCGAAAAAAGAACAGGAAAAAATAATTTTTTATCTTTATTTTATGGTTGAAACTGTAAAATGATATTTGATCTTTTTAATCTATCTGTAGGCTCTTTAAAGAACAGGAAGCTGAGGAGCTGGCTGACCATGATAGGCATATTCATAGGAATCACTGCAGTGGTTGCGCTGATAGGTTTGGGAGAAGGATTGCGGATTGCGATAACATCCCAATTCGGGTTTCTTGGAACAGACGTATTATCAGTGCAGGCATCAGGCCTTGCATTTGCCGGCCCTCCTGGTTCAGGTTCGATTGATCCACTTGATAAGGGTCTGGTAGACAAAATAAAAAATGTCCAGGGAGTGGATTCTGTCTTTGGCAGGAGAATAGAGACGGCGAGGATAGAATTCAAGGATTCTTATTTCATATTCTATTCGATATCAGTCCCTTCGGGTGGGAGCAGGAAGGATTTTGAAAAGATACTGAATATTGATACTGCAGAAGGCAGGCTTCTTCGTGATGGTGATGGTAAGAGGGTTCTTTTGGGCTATGATTATCTGAAGACAGATAGCAACAAGGATGGAGTGAATGTCGGCGATACAATAGTCATTAATGATATAAAATTTGAAGTTGTCGGGATACTTGACAAAAAAGGCAGTTTTATTTTTGACAGCGGCTTGTATATCAATGAAGATACAATGGATGATGTATTTGGCAGCCAGGATACTACAGATGTGATTGCTATCAGGGTTAAGGATGTCAACCAGATCGCTACTGTGAAAGAGGATGTTGAAAAATTATTGAGAAAAGAAAGGGATGTAAAAAAAGGCGAAGAGAATTTTGTTGTTGATACGCCTCAGAATGCTTTGGAATCACTGAATTCAACACTATTTGCTGTACAGCTTTTTGTGTACATAATAGCAACAATCTCACTTGTTGTAGGAGGTATTGGCATCATGAATACAATGTATACTTCTGTTCTTGAGCGGAGCAGGGAGATTGGTATCATGAAAGCTATTGGTGCAAGAAACAGTGATATACTCAAATTATTCCTGATTGAATCCGGACTATTGGGTTTGGTTGGAGGAATAATTGGGGCTACACTAGGATATTTACTTGCAAAAGGAATGGCATTTGCAGGAAAAACACTACTCGGTTCAGAACTGATTCAAGCCAGCATCAGTCCATTATTAATAATTGGGGCGTTAATGTTCTCATTCATACTTGGGACAGTGTTTGGAGTGCTGCCTGCAATTCAGGCATCTAAACTTCAGCCGGTCAATGCTTTACGAAAATGAAAATTGAATTAATAGGGTATGCTGTAGGTAATCTTTTCAAAAGAAAGATGAGAAGCGGACTTACTGTCCTTTCCATACTTATAGGCATCATGGCAATTTTTGCTTTGGTGAGCTTTGGGATAGGGATTAAATTCTATGTGGATGAACTTGCATCAGAGGCAGGGGTTGATAAAATGTTTATCCAGCCAAAAGGGGCAGGTGCACCAGGGACAGATCAGAATTTTTTTATCTCCAAAGAAGACATTGATTTTGTCAGGAAAATCAATGGAGTTGACAAGATTGTCGGCATGTATATGAAACCGGGAGAGATCAAATTCAAAAAAGAGACTAAATATACATTTTTAGTAGGGATAGATCCAAAAGAATCAGACTTTATTCTAGAATCTTTTACTGTTGAGGTTATTAAAGGCAGGGACCTGAAGAATGGAGAATTGTCAAAAGTTGTCATGGGATATAATTACCAGTTTCAAGAGAAGATATCTAAAAGAGCTATGGAAGTTGGAGATAAATTTGAGATTAATGGGCAAATTTTTGAGATAGTTGGTTTTTTTTCAGAAGTAGGAAATCCACAGGATGATGCCAGTATTTATATGACTAATGATGCAATAGAAAAACTGTTTCCAGAGACCAAAGACAAATATGGTATGGTGATGATGAATGCCCAGAAAGGCGAGAATGTTGATGATCTTGCTGAGAAAGTGCAGGAAAAACTGAGGAAATTCAAAGGGGAGGAGGAGGACAAGGAGACTTTCTATGTACAGACTTTTGCAGACGCATTAGAGACATTCTCTACAGTCATTGATATAATCAATAATGTCCTTGTCCTGATAGCACTGGTGTCGTTGATTGTTGCCTCAGTCAATATCATGAACACGATGTATACAGCAGTGATTGAAAGGACCAAAGAGATCGGCATAATGAAAGCTATTGGTGCAAGAAATTCAGACATTATGTTCATTTTCCTGATTGAATCAGGTATGCTTGGCCTTGTGGGCGGGATATTAGGTGTTGTAGTAGGATATTTGGTGGCGTCAGCAGGGGGTGCAATAGCTGCAGGAGCCGGCTATTCTCTATTGCAGCCCCGTTTTCCGGAAGTGTTGATTGCAGGATGCATTCTTTTTGCTTCGATGGTGGGATCGGTTGCAGGAATCCTGCCAGCTGTTCAGGCGTCTAAGCTAAGCCCGGTCGAAGCACTCAGAACAGAATAGATTCTATAATTATGGATTTCATATTCTTCTGATAACTACTGTTATTACCAAAATATTTAAAAACCACTTGGTCTTATGAAAATTTCATGTTAAAGACAAATGTGGACAGGATTATGGAACTCCTGAAAAAAACATCTTCTCTATCTGTTGCCAGTATCTCAAAGGAGTTGAAAATCAAACCGGATGTTATCCAAAAATCTGCAAAATTTCTTGAGGAAGAGGGACTTCTCAAGATTGAGTATAAATTTATGAAACCATATTTGAATCTGGTAAAAGCAGGAAATGAAACAGCAAAAAAAGAAAGTGTTGAAGAGGATATAAATGTAGATAAAAGATTGCTTGACAATGAGACAAAAGATGAGACAAGCGATGGTTTGCCAAAAAAAGAGTATGAATCGCTGAGTCAGGAAGAGATGGATGATCTTGCGGTTTCTGAACAACAGCATGCCATTCCTATTCCGGACGAAAAACCAAAAAAAGAGATTTCTCCTTCTTCTCTGCCAATTGAATCCAAAAAAGAACTACAGCAACAGATGCTTTCACATAGAGGAGTTCACCTGAAAAAAGAAGAGCAGCAAAAGGAAGAAGAAGAATTCCGAAGAAAATTGGAAGAGCAGCAAAAGGAAGAAGAAGAACTCCGAAGAAAATTGGAAGAGCAGCAAAAGGAAGAGGAGGAACACCTGAAAAAAGAAGAGCAGCAAAAGGAAGAAGAAGAA
>JAHIYL010000218.1 GCA_018815145.1 Nanobdellota archaeon
AATCGACAAGCTTAGGCAGATGAGCATCTAAAGATTATGAATTCCAGAGATGCGACTGATCAGTTATTTGGCTTTGCTGTCAAGAAATCTTCAAGATAGATTAAGAAATATATCAGATAGTTTTCATGCGGAGATACTGTTACAATCAAAAAACTTTTAAACACAAGTCCTCTCTCTTATGCTAAATAAAAAGGGGTGAATACAAATCCTTATCAGCCATTCCTATGGCAAAAAAGAAATATCAAAGGAAGCAAAGGCAGATGCATTTCTTCTGACAAATAAGCTTGGCGGATATTTCATTTATTCAGGGTATCTAAGCAAATACCGTGGACTTCATTTCAGGGAAAATAAGGATGAAGATGAGTTTACTCTTTTCAAGACAATCGATTCTATCTCAATCAATAAGACTGTAACGCATGTGAAGAATTATTTCTCTCACTTTGAGCAGTTGTTCAACCATACAAAACTCAAATATCTCATGCACAGGAATTCTCTTGTCATCGAGGCAGCAGGAGAATGCGAGCTCACTGTCACCCTTGACATGCGGGAGATATATGATTTTTCCACTCAAGGCAGGATCTATGAGATAAAGAAAGAAGACGGTTTCATCATAATATCATATACAAAATATACAGATGATTCATTGAAAGAGCAGAAATACAGGAGATATCTTGTCATCATGACAGATGCAGAGATCGAGATATTGAGCTCATGGAGAGAGCAGTTCTATGACATCGATGCTTCCAGAGGTTCGAGTCTTGACACCATGTGGATCTATGACGCAGCCAGCCTCAAGATCAGCCAAAACAGAAAAATCGTATTCAGCTATTCAGATGACCTGGCTTCTGCCAAAGAAGAGGCGCTCCATGCCTTTGGATCGATCGACAGGCTTTTCGGTGCAGGCGAGCATTATTTCAGGTCGCATTTTTCCATGATGAAATCAAGGGATAACAAGACAAACTTCGCTCACCTGTGCGCAAAAAAAGGACTTGATGACCTTGGTGTGAGGCTTCATTCAAAGGAGCGCATATATGCAGGCCTCCCCTGGTTCTTCCAGTTCTGGGCAAGGGATGAGGCAATAAGCCTTGGCGCACAGATAAAAGAAGGGAAACTTGAAACCGCAAAAAACATAATCTTCTCATATCTTTCGCAGATGACAGAGAATGGCAGGATCCCTAACAGGTATCCGCATGCAGAGCTTGAGAGCGCTGATGGTGTAGGCTGGCTCTTCAAAAGAGCAGAAGACCTTTTCAATCACATAAAAAAACAGGATATCCTTAATTCTTTCCTGACCAAGCACCAGCTTAAGTTCATTGAATCCAAGCTTGAGTTCTCAATCGACCAGCAGATCAAGCATTACATGTCCGACGGTCTTATAATGAGCATGAAAAAAGAAACATGGATGGATACAGTCTGGGAGAATGATTCCAGGACCGGAGCAAGGATTGAGATACAAGCATTATTCTTGTCAATGCTCAGATTCATGGTGCAGCTCATAAAACATAACAGAGACAATCCTGACAAATACATTGCTCTGGAAAAAGATATGAAAAAAAAGGTCAGGGAAAAGTTTCTTTCCGGCAATAGTCTAAAAGACGGGAGCGAAGATGAAACCATCAGGCCGAATATATTCATTGCATACTATGTCTATCCGGAACTTCTAAGTGCTGAGGAATGGAAAAATGTTTTTACAGACGCTCTGGACAAACTGTGGTTGAAATGGGGCGGCCTCTCATCAATCGACACCACAAGTCCACTCTTCACACCAGAATATACAGGAGAGAACAATAAAAGCTACCATCGCGGAGATTCCTGGTTCTGGCTCAATAACCTAACAGCGATCTGTCTGCACAGATCAGACAAAAAGAAATTCAAGCACTACATTAATAAGATTGTCAACGCTTCAACAGATGACATCCTATATTCAGGATTCATTGGCCAGCATTCAGAGATCTCATCAGCTTCAGAAAGAAAGTCAGAAGCCTGCCCTGCGCAGGCCTGGAGCCTCGGGATGTATATTGAGATGATCAGAGAGATATATGGATAGTTTTTAGTAAAATTCTCTGAATATTTTTATTAAGATGACTCTTTAATATCTAATAAAACAGCAAACTTTTTAAAAATGAGATTTTTACTACATATATGGGTCAAATTAAACCTCATTCTTTCGACAGGATTTTCATACTTGATTTTGGTTCGCAGTACACCCATCTGATTTCCCGAAGAATCAGAGAACTGCATGTCTATTCTGAGATTGTGCCAAGCAATATCTCTGCAGATGAACTGCAAACAGCAAAGGGAATTATATTATCCGGCAGTCCTGCAACTGTCTTTGAAAAAGGCTCACCGCTCTGCGATCCAAAGATATTTGAACTTGGCATCCCTGTTTTGGGCCTCTGCTACGGCCACCAGCTCATGGCGCACCTCTTAGGCGGAAAGACAGAGATGGGAAAAATCAAGGAGTTTGGTGTTTCTGAAGCATTGATCCATAAAAAAGATGTGCTTTTCAAAGGATTATCTGATTCTGAAAGGGTCTGGATGAGCCATGGAGTGCATGTAACTTCCCTGCCAAAAGTATTCACTCTAACTGCAAAATCAAAAGATGGCATCATCGCTGCAATGGCAGATTATGAAAGAAGATTATTTGGCCTGCAATTCCACCCTGAAGTCACACATACAAAAAATGGCATGAAAATACTAAGGAATTTTGTTGAAGATATCTGTAAAGCGAAGCAGGATTGGACTATACATAATTTCATAGAAGATATTTCTAAAGATATTTCTGAGCAGGCAGGCGACAAAAAAGTCTTTTTGCTTGTCAGCGGCGGTGTTGATTCAACTGTATGCTTTAGCCTTCTCAACAAGACACTTGGCAAAGAGAGAGTATACGGCCTCCATGTCGATACAGGCTTTATGAGAAAAGACGAATCAAAAGACATCCAATATTTTCTGAGAAAAGAAGGCTTTGATAATTTTCATGTTATTGATGCAGAAAAAGATTTTCTTGAGCCATTGAAAGAAATCTATGACCCTGAAGAAAAAAGAAAAATAATCGGAAATAAGTTCATAGAAGTGCAGCAGAGAGAATTAAGGAGGCTGGACCTCAATTCTGATGAATGGCTTCTGGCACAGGGCACAATATATCCTGACACAATAGAAAGTTCAGGCACAAAGCATGCAGACCTGATAAAGACCCATCATAACAGGGTGCAGCTGATACAGGTTATGATCAACCGTGGAATGGTGATTGAACCGCTGCAGAGTCTGTACAAGGATGAAGTGAGGGAACTGGGCCTTGCTCTGGGACTACCTGAAGCAATGGTCCTACGCCATCCATACCCCGGACCTGGCCTTGCCATCAGATGCCTTTGCTCAAACGGCAAATCAGTGTTTTTTGACAAGGAGCATATTGATCAAAAACTCAGTCAGATAATACCAAATTCAAAAGTCCTCCCTATCAAAAGCGTTGGTGTGCAGGGAGATGAAAGAAGCTACAAGCATCCTGCTTTCCTGATATCTGATAAATCATGGCAAGAGCTGGAAATCATCTCAACTGACATAACAAACAAGGTCCATGAAATCAACAGAGTACTTTTGAAGATAGACAAAAAAAAGGATGGTCATTGTGAAAATAGGAAAGCATACCTTACAAAGGAGAGGCTTGATCTTCTTCGCAATATTGATACTGATGTCCATCAGATAATGAAAAAACACAGACTTGAAGAAGAGATATGGCAGTTCCCTGTTGTACTGATACCCATAGGAGATGAACACTTTGAATCTGTTGTCCTCAGGCCGGTCGGTTCAACTGAAGCTATGACAGCAAGTTTTTATCACATGGAAAAAAACATACTGGGTGAGATTGCAGAAAAAATATCCAAATATCCTATTGATCATATTTTTTATGATATAACAAACAAGCCGCCTGCAACAATCGAGTGGGAATAGAAAAATGGATAATAAAAGCATTTTGCTAAAAAATTGCAGATTCATAGTCACTCAGGATCGTGATCGGAAAATCCTGGAAAAGACAGACATCCTTATCAGTGACGGAAAGATCAAAAAGATAGCTAAGGCAATCCCTGAAAAATCTGACAAGGTGATTGACTGCTCATACAAGATGGTCATGCCGGGAATGATCAACACTCACACACATCTTCCAATGACATTGTTTAGGGGATACATGGATGCATTGCCTTTCAATGACTGGCTGCCAATGATCATGAAAATGGAAAGAGACCTGACTCCTGAACAGGTATACTTCGCAACACTGGTTGGTGCACTTGAATGCATCAGGTTCGGAACAACAGCTGTTGCTGATTTTTATTATTTTCCCTACGAACGAGCAAAAGCAATAAAAGAAGCAGGCATCCTTGGATTTCTTGACTCAAGTGTGATGGACAAACCATTATTTTTCAAAGATGCTGATGAGGCTATTGATTTTTCTGAAAAATTCATCAAAGATTTCATTGATGATGAAGATATCCGTCCTGTGGCAACAGCCCACTCCATATATCTTTCGAGCAGAGAGACCCTGGTGAAGATAAGGGATATTGCACATAAATACAATATACTCAAGCGAATCCATGTAAGTGAAAGTGAAAAAGAATTCAGGGAATCTCTCTCAAAAAATAAGAACACTCCAATCGATTATCTTGATTCTTTAAGATGGCTTGATGAAAAGACAATCCTTGTGCATGCAAACTGGATAACAAACATCGAAATCAGGAGGCTTGCTGAATATGGCTGCAAAGTCTGCCACAATCCCACATCCAATATGAAGCTTGCATATGGAAAGGTCATGCCTCTTGACAGGATGCTTGAAAAGAATGTCACAGTATCTCTTGCCACAGACGGTCCGACATCAAACAATAATCTTGATATTTTTGAGGAATTGAAAGTCGCATCGCTCCTGAATAAGTTCATAGAGATCAAAGACATAAGTGATCAGCAGATTTTTGATATGTCAAATATCAATGGAGCAAAGACCCTTGGAATTGAAGACAAGACCGGATCTATTGAACAGGGAAAGCAGGCAGATATAGTCACAATCGAACTTACCAAGCCTCACCACTACCCAATAAACAAGCATAATTCTCTTATCTCACACATAATCTATTGCCTGAATGGCAATGATGTCTGCGATACCATCGCAAGAGGCAGAATCCTGATGGAAAACCAGGAAATTAAGCATCTTGATGAAAAAATGATCATAAGAAAATTTCAGAATCTCACTGGAGGTGAAAAAATATGGTAAACCATAATAATGCAGATGACAATAAAATAAAAACTGGCTTGACGTTTGATGATGTGCTTCTTGTGCCACAGTATTCAGATGTCCTTCCGAGCGCCGTGATGCTCAATACAATCCTTACACAGAAGATTAAACTAAATATGCCTATCCTGAGTTCTGCAATGGACACTGTCACTGAATCAAAGCTT
Organism: Nanobdellota archaeon; assembly: GCA_018815145.1. Taxonomy (GTDB): domain Archaea; phylum Nanobdellota; class Nanobdellia; order Woesearchaeales; family GW2011-AR15; genus WJJD01. Next base: position 5,443 of record JAHIYL010000218.1, read on the forward strand.
GCGATCGCAATGGCAAATCAGGGAGGGATAGGAATCATCCACAAGAATATGCCTGCAGCAGAACAGGCCCTGCATGTAAAAAAAGTCAAGACATTCTCAAGCTGGATAATCCGGGCACCTGTATCTCTCTCTCCCAATGACAAGATAAAAAAAGCAATTGATCTCATGCATGAGCTGGGTTTCTCAGGCTTTCCTGTTGTTGAAGATGACCTTTTGGTCGGTATCATCACTCACAGGGATATCAAGTTCAAGAAAGACCACAGCCTTCTTGTCAAAGAAGTGATGACATTTGATCCTGTCACTGCAAAAGACAATATCGCCTATGATGCTGCAATAAAGCTTTTAGACAAACATAAGATTGAGAAGCTGCCTGTTGTAAACAGGCAAGGAAAACTTGTTGGTCTGATAACAATAAAAGACATAGAAAAGATGGACAAATTTCCGTCAGCAGCCAAAGATGCTGAAGGCAGCCTGATAGCAGGTGCTGCTGCAGGACCATTTGATTTTGAGAGGATAGACAGATTAGTGTCCGCCGGTGCAGATGTGATAGTCATTGATACTGCGCATGGCCATTCAAAAAATGTTCTTGAAACTATAAAAAAGATAAAGGCACAATACAATGTCCAGGTCATTGGCGGAAATGTAGCAACACCTGAAGGAACAGAAGCACTGATAAAAGCAGGTGCTGATGCAGTGAAAATAGGGGTTGGTCCCGGCTCAATCTGCACAACCAGAGTAATATCAGGGACAGGTGTTCCTCAGATCTCAGCTATCATGGATTGTGCAAAGACTGCAGCAAAATACAAGATTCCGGTGATTGCAGATGGCGGCATCAGGTATTCAGGTGATATTGCAAAAGCTATTGCAGCCGGTGCATCCACTGTCATGATCGGAAATCTCTTGGCAGGGACTGAAGAATCACCAGGAAGAATTGTCTATATCCAGGGCAGAAAATTCAAGGAATACAGAGGCATGGGTTCTGTAAAGGCAATGGAACAGGGCAGCAAAGACAGATATGGCCAGAAATATATAACTGATACTAAGAAGCTGGTTGCAGAAGGTGTTGAGGGAATAGTCCCATTCAAAGGTGCACTTGACGAGGTTGTATATCAATTGATCGGCGGGCTGAAATCAGCTATGGGATACTCCGGTGTCAAGACAATCGAAGAACTGAGGACAAAGACTAAATTCATGCAGATAACAAATGCAGGTCTGAAAGAAAGCCATCCGCATGACATCGTGATAACCGGTGAAGCACCGAATTATAGTGAGAAGTAAGGGTTACGAGACATTAGTTGCAGGTGCCATTGATTTAATCCCTCAAAATCGTCCATGCGTCAGGAAGACTATCATAATCCAGGAGTTGTGCTCCCCAAGAGGCCATTTCCATAAGCTTAATTTGCCGAAAATCAAGTATTGTTTTTCCTGGGTCAGCATACCAATCAGGAGGAGGTATATTCAAAACCTCCCAGTAAAATGCTGCTGCTTTTGTTTTTTCAAAATACCAATCCCATTTGCTGTATTCTGCATCCTCTTCATCTACTTCCTCTGAATTTGCTATTGTGTCAAAAGACACTGCAACATTATATCCCTTCTCTTTCAGAGATTCTACTGTTTTGAAAATACACCGACTTGCCTGTAAACCCATCACATAAATATATTCACCATTATCGCCGGGTTCAATTCCAAGAGGTTTCATTTTTTGGAGTTCATCCAACAAGGTTGAATATTTTACTGCATCGGGCCCATCTTTGACTATTGAGCTAGTATAGGGATTGCGATTCTCATCAACCTTATTCTGAATATCAACTATAGTTGAACCCATAATTCCTGGAGGTATAATAACTGTCCCAGTTATCGTTCCATCTTCAGAATACTTATCTATTGCTATGGGCTCTGTGTTATCATAAGCAGTAATTATGATTGGTATATAATTCTTATTTGCATAATCCAATACTTCCAGAATAAACGGCATCATAATCCCATATCTATCCGCACCGAGTTCCTGAACAACTGATTGCTGCATATCAACAATAAGTATTAAACCAAGGTCGATTGTATCTTCAGGTTTTTTGTGAGTTCCTGTATATACATCTCTCCCATGCACTTCCATTGTTAAGGTATAATAATTGTCAATTACCCATTCCCCATTTTTGCATTCTAACCTAGAATCAACTGGTGGAGATGCAAAGATTTCTCCATCCCATATCATAATTTTTTGAATATCATATTCCCCTGATACTTTCTCTTCTGTTTGATATTCTCCATTAACAGTCTTCCCTTGAAATACCTTGTTTGTGATATCTGCGCACTTCACTTCCTCTCCCTCAATATTTAGAGTCTCGTCTTCTGAACTCACACCAATAAAAATAAAATTATCATTATTATCAGTAGTATACTTTCCGTTTTCGTCCAGAGGTATTTCATTAAATGTGTGCGTAAGCTTGCAGTAATTGCACTGGTTCTGAAAAGCAGGTTCTGATGTTGGTGCTTCAGGAACCGCACCACTACATCCATACAATAAAATAAGAATAATAAAAAAGACACTGGGAAATGGTTTTGAATTCATAACAATTTTAATTATAATGTATTGGATTATTTAATAATTACTAAATCAAGCGATATTGCTAACAAAAAAATCATAATTCAACCCAACTAACCTCCTTATCCAGGATATAAGCCTTTATCTCTCCCCCGCAGACCTTCTTGACCAGTTCTCCAAGCTCCTGCAGAACCTCCTTTATATCATCCCTTCCGACCGGAGGGAGGCCCTTAACCATGTATTTAATCATTTAAAATACCATATCTAGGTGGGTATCGTTTATAATTATGAAATTGTGTTCCCCATGAGGCCATTTCATTAATCTTAATTTGCTGAAAATCAATTATTGTTTTTTCTGGACCAGCATACCAATAAGGAGGAGGTATATCTAAAATCTCCCAGTAAAAAGCTGCTGCTTCTGTATTTTCAAAAAACTCATTCCACCAATTCCTTTTGCTGTATTTTGCATTATCATTTTCTAGTTCCTCAGAATTCGCTATTGTGTCAAAAGACACTGCAACATTATAACCCTCTTCCCTTAAAGATTTAACAGTATCTAAAATACAGAGACTTGCATATAAACCCATCACATAAATATATTTACCATTATCACCTGGTTCAATTCCCAGATTTTCCAGTTCATACAATAAATTTGAATTTTCTACTGCATCAGGCCCATTTTTTACTATTGTTTTAGTATCTGGATTTGTATTTTCATCAACCTTCTTTTGAACATCAAGTATAGTTGAACCATGCACTTCTGGAGGTATTAAATGTGTTCCAGGTGTTTTAAATTCTAATGTGAAAGCCATAGAATCCTGGCTTTCAGTTCCAGTTTCATCTTCAATTTCAATAGTGGCAAACACATGGGTTTCAATTCTGGTTCCGTCTTCTTCAATCTTAACAGTGATACCATCCTTGTTTTCAAATGTAGCAACAATTATCGGTATAGGTGGATCATGGTTATTTGCATAATCCAGTACTTCCAGAACAAAAGGCATCATTAATCCATATCTTTCCGCACCAATGTCCCACGCAAATATTTGTTGTATATCAATAATAAGTATTAAGCCAGGGACTATCTCACCTGATTTTTCAGGTCTTTTGTTTGTCCCTGTGTATACCTCTTTTCCATGAACTTCTAAGGTTAAGTCTTTGTAATACTGTAATTTTTCTTGATCATTTGGTTGATCAGTTGGTTCTTCTACTGGTGCTGCAGGTACTGCTGGTGCTGGTTGTGTTGCACATCCAACCATTACGATAAGAATAATTAAGAAAACACAAGGAAGAGTATTTGAATTCATTGTATCGATAAATTAATTATTACATAAAATACTTTCTATTCAACAAAATAGATTATAAAAAAAATTATATCTCAACCTCACTCAGCTCCTTATCCAGCACATATGCTTTTATCTCTCCACCACAAACCTTTTTCACTAATTCGCCCAGCTCCTGCAGCACTTTCATGATCTCTTCCTTTCCGACAGGAGGCAGACCCTCTGCAACAAGCATGACATTCTTTGTCTCTTCTGTCATCTTGGTCTTGTCGCATTCCCTCCAGTTCCATCGTCGGCATGTGGCTTCCACGTCATCTCTGTATATGACCTCGCCAGGCTTTGGACTCCTTGTCTCACTTGAATTGAGCTCCATGAATTTCTCATCCCCTTTGGCAAGAGTGAGTTCAATATCACCTTCAATCCTGTCCATATCATCACCTCCGATCGGAACCATATTCCTGATAGAGATGTAATTATATATATTGACAAGGTTGTTGATGTTTGGCATCTGTTTTCCACCAAGTATCATCCTATATAGATTCTCAACAGATGATTTGTATTTTTTAGGTTTTGCACCAAAAGAAGAGTATGCCTCCCTCCAGGCCTTTATCTTAGGATTTTCTGACAAGTTTTCAGATGAATTATTTTCTTTTATGAGGTCAGAAAGCTTATACAAGAGCTTCATCACTTCATAGCCTTCGTGCTTATCAGTGTTATCAATGTTTTTTGCAGCCAATACCCCAATGACCAGATCCGGGTACTTGTCAAGAATCTCTTTGTTTATCTTGAATTTCATTGCTTTTTCACCTCATTCATCCTTATTTATTTTAACACTCTTTTCTATTATATAATAGTTATTGTTGTCAATTTTCTTTGCTTCCAGCATACCTTTCAAAGATTTTTTTTCATAATTCTGTTTCATCAGTAATCACCTCAGGCATGTTAATTTTTTACTTACTTATTAGTAACAAGCATATTATATTTAAACATTTTGTCTAAAAAATAACAAAATATTTATATTCTGTTGTAATTATAACATATTTAGATACAAAAATGAAAGACAACCCTCAGACAGCAGACCTGGTAAAGGACGAGATTGAAAAAGATATATTTATCCTGGACCTGTTATATGACGGGCTCATCAATGTTTCTGCATTGGCAAGAAAAATGCTTCCAAGGATCAGGACAAGGAATAAAAAAGCGACTGTTGAATCCATATCTATCACAATCAAGAGATATATCAGTTCTAGAAAAGGTCTTGATCTTTCAAAGACCCTAAAAAAGATTATTTCTAATTCACAGATTGTGATGAAAGATAATATATCCCATCTTACTTTTTCAAGGAGTGAAGAGATTGTCTCGCGCCTGAACAAGATTTCTCAAAAGATAAAATGGGACAAGGATGAAGTGTTTCTCATTAATCAGGGACCAGGTGAGATCACTGCAATCATCGATGAATATAATTTCAATTATTTTTTTGATATAGAAAAAAAAGTGACTGAAAAAAGAGATTCTTTGGTCCTAATCAGCATCAAAGAGACTCCTTATATGGACATGGAAAAAGGAATTGACACCCCGGGACTCTATGCATATTTCATAAACAGGATCGCCAGGAAAGGCATCAATATAATTGAGGTGATATCAACAAGCTCTCAGGTCTCTTTCCTGATTGATGAAACTGATTTTACCCGGGCATATAACACGATCAATGAGAGCATCAGGTATTGCAGGGAGAGTGTTTGAGAAAGAATCACTCAAAATGTTTGAAAATTTTTTCCGGACTCGCTTCGTATTTTGCAGTAGTCAATAATTCTGTATCCCAAAAATCACGAACACTGAAACCATCTTTAGTCTTCACAACAGCCCAATGATAGTATTCCTTATCCCCACCAGATGGTTGATGCTCATTCAGGGCTACAGCTCTCAAGGGATTAAATTCTATACAATCAATATATTCGATGAATTTATTTCTGTCAGGTATATGTATATTGGTTCGACTACTGTTTGCCGAAAATAGTCCATTATAAGCGCCTACTACTTCAACTCCTTTTTGTTCAATGCGCTCATCAACAAGCCACTCATTAATTGCTCTTGATAAAAGTAATCATAAAAATTCAAAAAAAGCTTCTCTTCAAAATATCGCAATCATTATCGCACCGGCAGTGATCAATGCAGCACCGATCCCTTTTGCCCATGTGATTTTCTCACCTAGTATCAAGAAAGCTAGAATGATTGCAAATACAACACTTAGTCTGTCGATAGGAACGACCTTGGAGACATCTGTCATCTTGATAGCGACAAAATAGAACAGCCACGAGAGTGCACCCATTATGCCTGAGAGGACAATGTACAGCATCGCCTTCTGATTTGCAAGGATCTCCGAGACATTGCTCAATTTTCCTGACACTATCACAACTCCAACTAAGAATATTGTCATGATGACTGCCCTTATTGCTGTGGCAGTGTTTGAATCAATGCCTTCAAGTCCTATCTTTCCAAATATTCCAACAAGTGCTGCAGTTGCTGCCGATAGAAGAGCAAAGATGATCCATGAGTAGTTCATGTACATAAGAAAGAGGAACAGGGTTTATAAAATTTTATTTTTTTGTGTATTCTAAGCACTGGATGAATTTTATAGTTTTTCCTCTGCTTCCTGTTTTTCAGTATCTTTCTTTTTCTCGGGCTCAAGGATATCCATTGCTTCTCCTAAACTCTCGGATGCGGATTCACATGCCCTGATAGCTGGTTCAAGAGGGAGAGCCTGATTTATGATGAATGCTTCCTGTATTTCCTGGATAGGATGAAATCCATTGTAGAGATGCAGCTCCAAATCAGAATCTGTCTCTGATTCCATATACAATGCGCGCCCTTTGTTGACAATATCAGCCAAAATATTTGTTATGTCAATATTTTCATAAAAATTTTTTTTGTCTGAAAAATATTTAAGGAGTGCCTTTAAAAGAGAAATTTGGTTTGTCAAATACTTAATCTCTTTTATCTTTGTTTTTTTTTGCATGCTGAATTATTGTAAATACAGCTAGAATATTAAATTTACTAAATTAAATGATTCTGCAAAAGAGTATTTTGAAGTCAATAATATTTTCAAAAGAATTAAATATCAGAATATAATATGCAATAGCCATGAATAGAGACTTTGTCCTTGCACTGATATTTCTGATTTTCCTTTTTGGGTGCGGTCAAGTGTATGAGTGCGGGGAAGGCTATACATGCGAGATGCCTTTAAGAGAGCAAGCGATATGCAGCCCTAAAAATTTTTGGGATGACCCATATGATTTCTATTATGCTCCTTTTTTTGTTGAAAACGAACTGAAAGAGGATGGCACCAAGGCCCTCTGTGATGACTATATGTGGAGTGCTCAGGACAAATACTGCCAGAGATGCATTGAACCAAAAGATTGCAGTGAGAACTTCTATTGTATCAAGGACATGGATGCTGCATATGATTCAATAGGAAAGGATTTCTGCACAAACCTATGTGATGAGTATCTTTTCCGTTTTCTAATTACAGGAAAATACCCTGCATATGCTGAAGAATATTTTCAGGAATACCTCATAGATAATTATGTCCCTTGCCAAGATATTGATCTGTCAGAATGCAATGATAATTTTTTCTGCACTATTATGCCTGGTTTGACCGGCGAAACAGAGGGATTCGTATGCAAAAATAAAGCTGCTTTCAAGTGCGAGATGGATAAATACGAAACTGGTGGACCATGCGATGATGAATTTGGTACGTGCACCAAATGCAATTTCCAGATTGTCGGCCCAAAGCCGCCTGTAACACCAACACCGACCCCCACACCAACAGCAACTCCTACTCCAATTCCTTCACCTACTTTAGACCCGGTGTGCAGCAAAAATCCAGGAGCTGAATGTGTGATAGGAAATGATTGCTGTAAAGACGGGAGATTAAAACCATATCTCGGTGCATTAGGCTGCGCTGAAGACCAATACTGCTGCATACCTGATAATTGCTTTGAATGTGATGACACACAAGGATTCTGGTATGCAGAAGAAGAAGAATTCCAAATAGAGTGCAATGGACTATATGTCATAGAACCCCGTGATTCATCTGGCACACCAAAAGTATTTGAGATTGATGATACCAGGAAGATGTGCGCAAAATGTATTGATACATTTGGCTGCAATGCAGATAATGGAGAATTCTATCTTGATGGTGATGAATCTGAGATATCCGATTATTGCAGCCTGATCTCAGATAAGCTACGGGATTATATCAGGACAGTCAACACGATTCCATCTCCATTCTACAGAGAATACCTATACGAGAAGGAAGAGTTCTATGATAAATATAAGGACACATACAAGGCCTGTAATGAGATGGATGGAAAAAAAGAGGACTGCAGCAGCCGAATATATTGTAACTACATCGGTGATATTGGTCTTTGCAGGAATGCTCCACTTATTTGTGGATATTCTTTATTTTCCAGATATGATGATATGGAACAGGAAGGATGCCATAAATGCAGATTCCAATGCGGGTTTACTCACTTATCTGGTGTTTATCCTGACCCTGGTCTCTTTCCAGAAGAAACTCCCACACCTGTCCAGAAAGCAACATTTGAAAAACATTCCATAGTATGGTCTTAAGCAGTATTGTTAATCAAATAATTAAAATAAAAATCAGAACCTAATTTAATTATTATTGCCTTCCATTTCAGCAAGATTTATCTCATCATAGATGAGCCTTACAGTATTGAATAGGTTCTCTTTTTCGCTTTTGGTCGGAAAAGTAAGTGAATAGAACAGCTGCCTAATCTTGTTGTAGAAAAGTTTTGCTTCTCTTGTCCTCCCAAGCTTGACCATATGCCTGCATTTTGCTATCAGGTCCTGGATTGTCTCCCGGTGCTCCTGAAGATCCGGGACTTTTATCACCTGAGATTGCTGGATATCATTTATATTGATGCCTGACTCTTTCATAAGACCTAATTTCTCATGAAGATACTGCCTGAACTCATCATCTTCAAGTTTTTTTCTTTGTGTTTCAACTTCTGTTTCTGCATAATTCAATGCTCTGTCTTCAATATCAACAACCCTTTCTCTCTTCTCGAGATCCTTCTCAAGTCTCTTGAGCTCTTTCTCCCTGTCAAGAATCTCTTTTTGCTTTTGTCTAAGGAGTTTGTCTGTTTCTATCTCATGCTGTTTCAATACTTCCATCCTCTTCACAAACCTGATATCAGATCCGGCAAGTTCTTCTTCTTTTTTCTTAAGAAGCAATTCCTGTTTTTCCAACTGCTGAAGTATCTTTTTGAGGCTTTTTTCTTTTGCTGATATATTGATCTCCCTGTCTTCAAGTTCATGAAGCTTCAACCTGAGCTCTTTTTCATTTTCCTTGAG
>JAHIYL010000219.1 GCA_018815145.1 Nanobdellota archaeon
TATAATTATAACAGATATTGATGAATCAGGCAGTATTGGGGGAGTACTACAGGTTTTCAAGAGAATTGAGAAAGATGCCTGTAAAATTAATGTTTATATTCTTGCTTTCAGCATATCTACTGACGTTTATTTTTTATGTCCAGATACACGCAGATGAATTAGGATACAGCTGCCAAGAAAATCAGGTCCACTTGACAAATCCCCAGGCACAGGACCACTTCTTGACAGGTTCTGCTTTTGCGAGTGTCTCTTGTGTCATGAATATGCCAAGCCTAAATATTTTCAGTATATCTCTTTGGCAGATAACTGCTGCTTTGACCATCATTGCCTGTGTGACTGGTTTTCTGTGCTGCAGATACAAAAAATAACTAAAATATTTATACTGGTTGTGTCTTAGTGATATGATATGGGGGTATTTCAGAATGGTTATCTGTCACCAATGATTAGCGAAGGCATATCCAGATCTTTTGCAGATTTTTTGCCTTTTCCGGACGTGGTAAATATTCTTTTGATAGCAATTGGCCTTTTGATTTTGGTATTCTTTCTTACATTCATCATAATCTTCATAATGAGCTGTTTTAAGCATAAGATTTCTCTGGATGATGCATTCGCTCTTCCAAAGGATTTTCTTAGGACCTATTATTCAAAGTATCTTAAATATTATATAGCTGCAGGAATAATCCTGTTATATGTATCTGTATTTGAGTCAGTTAGTACTTTTGCTGGATTATTTGGAAACACCACTTTATTGGCTAGACTTTCTCCAATTGTTAGTTTATTTGTATATTTTTTACCTATAATCATTGCCGCAGTATATGCAGGTATTGTTGACCTTTCAGTAATTAAATCTTATTACAATCACGTAAGAAACAAGAAAATGAATTATGCATGGATTAGTTTTTTTCAGGTCATCAAGCTGATAATCCTTGGTCTGATTTTCCTGATTTTGATCCTGTTTTCAGGAATCCTGCTGATGCTTCCTTTGCTGATTTTCATTGTTGTCCAGTCAATCGCAATATATTCCATTGCAACAAAAGACAAAGGGATAATAGAGGGCATAAAAGAAGGCATTCTTATACTGAAAAAAGGATTCTGGGATGCGTTCTTTTATATAGTCTTATATAGTCTTATACAGCGTCATCCTTTCATTTGTAGGCGGTGCTGTAAGTTATTTTCCGATTTTCGGCTCAGTCCTTCTTTTCTGCGCTATAAACCCATTGGCTGTCATGTTCTTCACAGGGATTTATATCAGGCTAGAGGATAAGTATCTGTCTCCTGAGAAAAAAGGAAAGTAAGATTTTTAATCTTGATTTATTTTCTCTCTGATTGCGCTGTCTGCAAATGGTCCGAATAAAACAGATAATAACATTCACACGGCAGTGATCCAGTGGTAAGATCCGACCCTCCCATAACACAGCATCCTTTTGAAGAGAGGTCGTGACCCGGGTTCGAGTCCCGGCTGCCGTATTTTTGTCGGAGGGTTTTATACCCTCCTTAGTGTATTTCCCTTAAGGTTCTTAAAGCGACTTTGCGCTTTGGAACCCCGGAGTTCTTTTTGACTCCCGTGGCTTTAGCGAGCATATTTTGCTTTTTGCAAACTGTGTCGAGCGATTTAAAGGCTTACTCGGCTTCCGTATTTTCTTCAATTTTTCAGAATCACAAAATATTTAACTGAAAATATAAATAATCTGTGTGATGGAGCAAAAATTTGTTGTAGTGGATGGTCTTCATTTTTCCTACTGGGACAATTGTGTGGAGAACTCTGAAAAGACAGTGCTCTTTCTGCCTTTTGCTGCAGAAACAGGTCAATTTGCTGAGGTCTTTGAAACAAAGCTACCTAAAAATATCCGGATAATCTCACCGGACTATCCAGGAAGAGGAAAAAGTGAAAAAAATGATTACCACAACACATTCGAGAGCATGGCAAAAGACATAGACATTTTCATAAGAGAGATGAAGATAAATAACTCAATTCTCATCGCTGCATCATTCGGCACAGCTGTCGCAAACGAGCTTGTGAAGCAAAACACTGGCTTTGAAAAGATCATACTCATTGCACCCGGAGAATTCTTTTCCATCCCTAAAAAGGTGCTCTTCAGAATCCTGTTCCTACCTGCAAATTTTTCAGAAAGGATCCGAAAAACATATCTTTCGGTCATCAGGATATTCAATCCAAGTCTTGCTAAAGAGCTTGACAAAGTGAATCTTAAGAGCATCTTATGCCAGTGGCTCAACACCCTCAACTATAAAATAGATCCATCCCATAAAAACAACATCCCAACTGTTTTCATTAACCTTAAAAAAGACACTATAATCAGAAAATCATCTAAAAAAAAGCTTCAGATGCTCTATGAAAGCAACAAAAGCATGACTGTTAATCTGGAGCACACAATGGATATAGATAAATTCATGGGTTCTGAAGCAATTGAAAAAGAACTAATACTTAAAATTGTCAAGGAAATACTCTGACATATAAATGAGTTCATATCTGGTCTCCATTTTTTGGAGCTGAATCATTCACCGAAAAGGAATTCTAAGCCAATATCACATAGCTGAAAAAAAAATTCCAGATCATAACAAGTCCGATGAAATATATTTCAGGGATGCTGCTTATCCAATATTTCTTATACAGGATTGCAGTCCCGGATATCATGAAGAATGATATCACCAGGCTGATTGATCCAACAATAGGTTCTATCATATAGATGTGGATGTGCAGCATCAACGCCCAAAGCAAAAGAATGACAAAAATCAAAAACCCAATGATCCGATGGGCTCTAAGATTTACTTTTTCTGTTATCACAGAAGCTGATACGGTAAGGAATGCAGAAATAGCAAGGGGCAAAATTATGATTAGACTATCTGTCAGGGAATAATGGGTCAATATTGCATAGGCAAACATGAACTGCAGAATGCCAAATACAGCAAGTGTCAGGTTGAATATCATGCTGCTTTCCTTTCTTTTTCCGCAGTTGCTCAGGGGATTTTTGACAAAATTAAAGTTTCTGAATTTTCGGATGCTTGTAGCCAATCCAATAGGTATCAATATTGTGCTCAGGATGCCTGAAAGCCTCATAATCTGGATTAGATATTCCTGCATGAATCTGATGTATTTGCAGTGCCAAATAAAAATTTTTGGTTATTTTTACACAACAATTAAACTGTTATTTTTTGGAATTTTTTGCTTTTGGTTCAATCAACAATGCTAGTGGCAGCCCAAAAATCACTGCAAAAAATGAGATATACACAATGACCTTGACATAAGAATATGGGATAATTTTATTCTGATCAAGATACATGGATATCCAGGCAACTGCAACAAGAAACAAAAAACAGGATACAGAGAGAATGTTCATGAATTTTGCATTTGTTTTGAAGCCTCTTTTCTTCAGCCTTCTATAAATGAAAATAAAATAGTATCCAAATATCCCAAAAAAATAGAACAGGAATGTCTTCGCAATCCTCTCACCATCATTTTTAAAAAAGTCAATCAATATCAGACTGATATTCAAGAGGAAAAAAAGTATGCCCAGGATTGTGAATGTTTCCATAGTCCTAATTAATCCGCATTATCTTATAAATTTTTTTAAGGAATATTAAAAATTTCGAAAAATTAATAAAGGGCATTACTCATAAATTTGTATAAAGAGATTAATCATATAGAGACAAGCAACAATGAAGGACCATTTTGATGAGGTGAAGATAAAGATAGACAAGCTTGATGCCAAGCTGGACCGTCTCACCCTACATCTTTCCAAGAACATCATGATAATGGACTGGAAGCTGAACCTCATTCTAAGAAACATCCTAAAGACAAAAAGCGGTCTATTGTTCTCCAGAGAGGAACTGAAGGCATTCAAGGAAGTTGAGGATGCAATAATCAAGAAAGAAAAAATGCTTCACAAAAAGGAGAAGAAGATGAAGACAGAAGTTGAAGACTCATTTGCTGAGAAAGAATGGAAAAAAAATATCATGCACACATGTGATCTGAAATTCCTGCATTATGATGAGATTGGCTGCCACAGCACAAATATGGTATGCAACCACAAGACCTGCCCAAAGAACAATCACAAATGAAAAAGCCGTCAATTTATCTAGGTTCATTGTTTTTTGTTGTTGTCATCTTATCATGTACTTTTTCAGATCACCAGAAGATATGTTTCAAGGATGGTTCCTGCATAGATGCGGAAGTGATGGATACTGCTGAAAAGAGGACAAAAGGCCTGATGGGAAGAGAGTCATTGGCAGAAGAAAAAGGCATGCTGTTTGTCTTTGATAAATCAGGTGAATATGCTTTCTGGATGAAGGACACGAATTTCGCTATTGATATGATATGGGTTGATGAATCAGACAGAATAGTGCATATTGAAAGGAATGCACAGCCATGCAAAGCTGACCCATGCAAAGTATACGCACCTAATGCAGACTCATTATTCGTAATAGAGGTCGTATCCGGTTACAGCATTGAACATGGCATAAATAAAGGAGACACAGTCCTATTTTCTTAGGCCGAATGTGCGGGTGACACCGTATTTCATCCCTTTGACGCTGTCTATGCTCTTCCCAAACTGGCTCATGAAATCATGCGCATCAATGACAAGCCCAAGAATGACTCCCAAAGAGATGAGGGTCTTGCTGAATTTCAGCCAATTGAAGAAGATAGGGATTAGTATGGTCATAGTGAATATCCTGAAAAAATCATCTATGACGAACAGAAACTTGAATAGACCTCTGCCTCTCTTGAAGATTGCAATAATCATCTTTACCAACACTTGAAATATATTCATTATCATCTTTATGTACCTTGAATAGGACTGAAAATTAGGATTTATATATAAATTTTTATGAAATTATAGGCTATGGACCTGATTTTCCACCAAAAACCTTTTATATGAACCAAATATTCACTTAAACATTCCAATACACAGCATATTCATCATGTGGGGATGCCGGAGTGGCCAAACGGGATAGATTTTCCTGAATGGGAAAGTCCAAGCTTAGGTTACTCATGGTAGAATGGTGTAATGAGTCCATCAGGACTATGATTAGTAGACACCTATTGGCTTAGTGCCTCCGGGGGTTCGAATCCTCCTCCCCACATCCTTCTTTAATTAAACCTCTTCTTTTTCGGCGCAGTCTTTTTGAGAATTTTTGAACTGCATCCAATAGAGTTCTAAAAAAATCAATTTTCATACCAAAAATTATATAAATAATTATGAATACCTATTCATTATGATTTAGTATGGTAAGACCAAAGAAATTCAGGATGATCGGAAAAAAGCCGGTAATAGATTATTTTAAGCCGCGAGGGATACCTCTGTCAGAATTAAAGGAAATAAATCTGAATCATGAGGAGTATGAAGCCCTCAGACTAAAAGATGTTGATAATTTGGATCAAAATCGATGTGCTGAACTCATGAATATTTCTCAACCAACATTTTCAAGGATTTTAGAATCAGCTCGAAAAAAAACCAGCAAGGCAATAATATTAGGGAATGCTTTGAAGATTGAAGGTGGAAGTTTCAAATTGATCAACAGGATATTCCTGTGCCTTGGTTGCAAGCATGAGTGGGATGAACCTTTTGGTACCGGAAGACCGATGGAATGTCCTAGATGCAGAAGTGAAAATTTTCACAGGACCAATGCAGATGCAGAAAATCCTCCCGGACACAGAGGAAATGGATTAGGCAGAAGAAAGGGTATGTTTCGGCAAAAGGCAGACTGAATTTTGAACAAAACAAAAATATACATTATCCAAATTAGTAAATGACTTAAAGAGGCTGATAAAAATTAAAAAAACTATACTTATAATGAGCGGCAAAGGCGGAGTCGGAAAAACAACAGTAGCAGTGAATCTTGCTTATGGTCTATCTGAAAAACATTTTCAGGTAGGTCTTCTGGATATTGACATACATGGACCTAATGTCCCTAAGATGTTGAATATCAAGAAAAACAGAGTGCAGACCAGGGAGAACTTGATATTGCCTTACTTTGTCAAGGATAATTTCAAAGTGATGTCAATGGCATTTCTGCTTGAGAATGACCATGATGCCGTCATATGGAGAGGTCCTGCAAAGCATGGCATAATAAAGCAGTTTGTAGAAGAAGTTGAATGGGGAGAATTAGATTATTTGATTGTTGATCTTCCGCCCGGAACAGGAGATGAACCATTGAGCATTGCCCAGATAATAAGTTCTGTTACTGGTTCAGTGATTGTATCAACACCACAGGAAGTCGCACTCCTTGATGCTATGAAAGCAGTCACTTTTTCACAGAAACTGAATATCCCAGTACTGGGAGTTATTGAGAATATGTCAGGAAGTATTTTTGGCAAGGGAGGTGCAGAAAAAGCAGCAGCAAAACTTGCTGTCCCTTTTTTAGGTGCAATAGATATGTCAGAGAAGATAGTCCATGCATGTGACAAAGGAACTCCATTTTTGATGGATAAATCTTTGGAGCAATCTGCATCATTTGAAAAAATAATTGAAAAAATAATAAAAGAGGATGGGAAAAAATGAATCAATACAAGGAAAGTAAAAACCTATCAGATGAAACAAAGGATTTAGAGATGGCAAGGCAGTCATTGATTGAAGAACTTGAGGCGATCAATTGGTATCAGGAAAGGGTTGAATCTGTAAAAAATCCTGAACTGAAAAAGATACTTGAGCACAATAGGGATGAAGAGAAGGAACATGCTGCAATGCTGGTTGAATTGATTAGGAAAATGGATAAGACTCAGGATAAAAAATTTGAAGAGCATGATTAAACATACAATAGTAAATTCAAAGGAGGTAAATTAAAATGCCGGGATACGACAAGACAGGGCCTGAAGGAAAAGGCTCAAAAACAGGAAGGGGATTGGGCCGATGCGGCCAGGAAGATGCACAGGAAGATGCAAAAGAGATACAGTTGCTTGGCCGAGGAATGGGTCAGGGACTTGGCAGAGGTCAGGGCCTAGGCCCGGGAAGACGACCAAGGCAGGGGCTTGGCAGAGGACGCGGCCGAGGAATGGGTAGAGGCTTTGGCAACAGGAGCACAGACAGCCAAAAATAGAGCAAAAATATGGATCGTGGTATTAGGGCCGGATAGAATAAGATCTGTCTGTGCCTTTATTACCAATACAGCCGATTGCCTTAAATTACTTATATTCATTAAATAAATATTCAATCAAGAAGGTGATAATATGAAAATAGCAGTAAGCGCAGATGGTGAATCAATGGATTCGTCAGTAGATATGAGGTTTGGAAGGAGCAGATATTTTGTGATAGTTGAAGTTGAAGGAAGTGAAATAAAAGGCTCAACAGCTGTTGAGAACAAGGGTGGCGTACAGGGGCACGGAGCTGGGATTGCAGCAGCAGAAGAAATAGGAGAACTTGGCGCAAAGGTTGTCATAACAGGAAACCTTGGGCCGAATGCTACAGGTGTGCTTGATCAGCTTGGTGTTAAGTCATTCCAAGGGTCAGGTACAGTGAAAGAGGCTGTTGAAAAATACATGAAAAATGAATTGAAATTGATAACAGAAACAGCAGAGCCTCACTCAGGCATAGCAGAACAAAAGACCTCATCCGGAAAGGATGCAGAACGGGTGTATTTCCCTCTTTTGGACAATAGTGGTCTGGATTCAAAAATATCAACGCATTTCGGACATGCACCATTTTTCGGGTTATATGATTTTTGCACAAAGAAACTTACAATAACAGAGAACACTCTTGACCACACAGACCCAAACAAGTCGCCTATTGACCAGATTGTTGAGGCAGTTGATCCTACCATGATCTTTGCGCATGGAATAGGGGGAAGGGCAATAGGGATAATAAAAGAGAAAGGCCTGAAACTTAAGACAGGAGGCTTTGCCACTGTAAAAGAAGCAATAGACAACATGGATAGTCTCAGTGATGAAGTAAGTGGCTGCGGGCATGAACATCACTAGAGTGTTATTATAATTCAATCGGGTTTGACATGCAGGTTTACTTGAATTTCTTTTTTTGATTTATTCGTAAACAGGCAGGAAAATAAAAAAATGAAAATAGGTGAAATTAAAAAATGGAAGATTATTGGTTAAGATACGGGTTTAAAGAGAATGGTGAGATTATATGCACCAGAGTGATATCAAAAGTGAAGCCATCAAAAGTGTTTTTTTACACAGAAGGAAATATGAATAAAGAAGTTGAGAATACCGTGGTTGTTAAGCTTACTCCGGAAAGCATAAGGTGCCTTGGCCAAAAAAATTAAAAAAAGAATTGATAAATATGAAAATATACGGCCCGGTGCCTTCCTGGAGACTTGGAAATTCGCTAGGGATAGATCTTGTAGATGCACCTATGGGTTGCAGCAAGCTGTGCTCATTTGACTGCCTGTATTGCCAGCTTGGGCACAAAGGGATAAAGACAGGCAGGCCTTTGCATTATCGTGATAGAGAAGATGAATTTGACTTATTAGAGCAAAAGATAGATTTATCAAAGCCTGATTATATAACCTTTTCAGGCCAGGGCGAGCCGACGCTCAACCTCAATCTCGGAGAAGTTGCTGACAGGATAAAAGAGATGACTGATATCCCTCTTGCAATACTTACAAACGGGTCTTTTCTGGATAGGGCAGATGTAAGGAGGGGATTAGATAGGTGTGACCTTGTGATTGCAAAGCTTGATACAGCAGATGAGGCGTGTTTTCAAAGGATAAACCAGCCTTATTCCGGCATGAAGATACATTCAATAATTCGTAAGATGATGAAGCTGAGAACTGATGTTGCTATCCAGACATTGCTCTTTTCATACGGCAGGATTACAAATGCTGATAAGAACGCAGTCGATAAATTGATTTCTGCTTACAGGAAGATAAATGAAAATAAGCCTATCAGGATATTTTTGGGGACAGCGTACAGGCCCACAGACTTAATGCAGGTAAGAGGGATAAGCGATTTGACTATTGAGAAGATTGCAGACAGGATAAACAATGAGACTGGTATTGAAGTCATATATTACAAAATAAACAGGCCTAAGCCGGTGGCGCAGGAAATAAATGCAAAAGAACTTAAAAAAGAAGTGCTTAAGCTCATAGAACGAAGGCCTTGCACAATGGAAGATATAAATACACGATTCCAAAACCCAGGCATACCTGAGTTATTGCATGAATTGGTTGAAAAGGGGTGCGCTGCCAAGAAAAGAAAGGAAGACAGGGTTTTTTATACAAAAAGAGATGATAAAAAATGCTAATAGATATGACTTTCTATCTGACGCTTGTAGCAGGGCTTATTGCATGCATTGTCACAACCATAGGTATCTTAGTAATAAATAGGTATAAGAAATGGGGATTGAAAAATATAAATTATTTTATTTTGTTTGCAGCAGGAGTATTGATTTCCGTTTCATTTTTGCACATAATACCAAAATCATTTGATATGAACACCCAAGCGCCATTATATCTATTGGTAGGTTTTATGTCTTTGTTTTTAATAAATAAATTTTTTAAGCTATTTTTATGCGGAAATAAAGAATGTAACGATCTGAGTTTTGGAATAATTTCAATGATAGGGATTGGATTTCACTCCTTTATTGATGGCATCATATATTCTGTAACATTCAATGTTCACATGTTTACAGGGATTTTAGCTGCAATAGGGATGATATTTCATGAATTTCCGGAAGGGATAGTGACTTATATTTTTTTGATAAAATCCGGCTTTGGTAAAAAGAAAGCTGTTTTGTTTTCTTTTCTTACAGCAGGATTGACGACTCCGCTTGGTGTTTTGATATCATACCCCTTTATTTCATCAATGAATAGATCAATACTTGGTGTGTTACTTTCAATTTCTGCCGGAGCATTGGTTTATGTAGGTTCAAGTCATTTATTGCCTACAGCGGAAAAAGATCCAAAGAGGTTTGATATTTTAGCACTAGGTGCGGGAATATTCGTAGCTGTAATTATAATTTTATCAAAAGCATGAAAAAGAAGAATTAAAATGAAAACCAAAAGAAAAATCATTGGTATAACCGGTGGAAAAGGTGGGACAGGCAAATCCACAGTCGCAACAGCTCTTGCAGTGGAGCTTGCAAAAAAAGGAAGAGTTTTACTCGCTGACATGGATGTGGAATGCCCTAATGATCATCTTATTTTGAATATTGAGAGAAAGGAAATCAGTCAGGTGTTTCAGAGGATACCAAAGATAGACAATGATAGATGCTCAAAATGCGGAAAATGCGGGAAAGCCTGTGTAAATAAGGCAATTGTTTCAGTTTCTGGAAAATTCCCTTTTTTCATGCCTGCTCAATGCAATGGCTGCGGCGCATGCAAGATTGTCTGCATTGATGATGCGATATCCTGGGGGCAAAAAGAGATAGGGACAATATTTGAAGGAAATAACCACAATATTGATTATATCTCAGGAGAACTCAAGATAAATGAGCCGGTATCAGAATTCATTGTTGATGAGATTAAAAAAAGGATTGAAAAAATTAAACAAGATTATGATTTCATTTTGTTGGATACAGCAGCAGGTACGCACTGTGATGTCATTTCTTCCTTAAAATATATAGATCTGGCTTTGGCAGTCACAGAGCCGACCCCTCTTGGAGAGCATGACCTTGAACTCATAATAAAGCTGCTTATGAGACTTAAAAAGCCATTTGAGATAATCCTTAACAGGTCTGAAAAAGAGAATGAAAGCCTGATTGTCCCAATGGTGGAAAGATATAATAAAAAAATATTTGCAAAAGTGCCTTATAAAAAAGAGATAATGGAGCAATATTCAAGAGGAGAACCTGTTGAAGACGACTCAATAAAAACAATTGCAGAGGAGATAGAAAAATGGTAAGAATAACTGTGCTTCATAATGAATTAGAAAAATTTGACAATGACTTATCAGGGGTCAGCCTGTTGATTGAGACTGGAAAGTTGAAAATTCTTTTTGATGTCTCTTTTAAAGATGATATCATCATAAATTCAAAAAAAGCAGGAATCTCTTTGGATGATATCGATTATTTAGTGTTAAGTCACGGACACATAGATCATACTGAGGGATTGAAACATCTTGATTTTTCAGGAATTAAGTCCATTGTGTGCCATCCAAAATGCTTTGAAAAGAAATATTATCAAGGAAAAATAGATATCGGTTCACCAGTAGCTTTAGAAGAGATACGAAATAAAACCAAAGTAATCTTGTCTTCTGAGCCGTACTGGTTTGAAAACAATAGAGTTGTTTTTCTTGGTGAAATCCCTAGAATTAATGATTTTGAAGGCAAACATGCAGTTGGTAACTTAGAAAATGGTGACAGGGATTTTGTGATTGATGATTCAGCTTTAGCTATAAAAAGTGAAAAAGGCCTGATTATCATTTCAGGTTGTTCTCATTCAGGCATATGTAATATAATTGATTATGCAAAAAAGACATGCAATGAAGAGAAAATATATTCAGTCATCGGAGGGTTTCATCTCTTTAATAAAGAACATGCAGATAAGACTATTGAATTTTTTGGAAAATTGAGTATTGAAAAGCTCTATCCTATGCATTGTCTGAATGAATATGCATTTTCTGAATTTAAAAAAATTGGCGGTATCAGGTTAAAAACACTGGAAGAAATAAGAGTATGATAATATGAAAGGTATATATTGTCTGATAGTAAATATGAGAAAAAGCAGCAGGGTCAAAGTGGGGGCTTTAGGCATGCTTGAATTTGAAAAAGGGAATTACATCTATATCGGTTCAGCACAGAACAATCTTGAAAAAAGGATACAGAGGCATCTTTCTGCGAAAAAAAAATTAAGGTGGCATGTTGATTATGTCCTCAATAGCAAGGATGCATATGTTGCAAAGGCATTTTATAAGACAGCACCTAAAAAAGAAGAGTGCAGCACTGCTGGATTGATGATGGAACACGGGGTCTCGATAGAGGGCTTTGGCTGTTCTGATTGCAGATGCTCCTCTCATTTTTTCAGGATTAAAATGGAAAGAGTGCAATTATTAGAAAAACACGGGTTTATTGAGTTTAAAAAAAATAAACTAAGGTGAAAGAATGATATGAAACAGATAACAATACTTTCAGGAAAAGGCGGAGTAGGCAAAAGCTCTATTTCAGCATCGCTTGCAGTAGTCATTTCAGAAAACAAGAGGCTCGTTGCAGTGGACTGCGATGTGGATGCTGCAAACCTTGCGCTTGTGCTTGGAATAAAGGTTGATGATTTTGAGAAATATGAAAAGATTTCAACTAATGAGAAAGCAGTGATAGATCCTGACAAATGCATCGGATG
The DNA here is from genome assembly GCA_018815145.1 of Nanobdellota archaeon. Lineage (GTDB taxonomy): Archaea > Nanobdellota > Nanobdellia > Woesearchaeales > GW2011-AR15 > WJJD01. The sequence continues at coordinate 12,244 of JAHIYL010000219.1, forward strand.
CAAAAAGTGCTTTGACAGCTGCAATTTCTCTGCAATAAGCTGGGATGGGAATTCAATGAGGCCGAGCATCAATGAGTTTGGCTGTGAGGGATGCGGTGTTTGCACGCTTGTTTGTCCGAAAGGAGCAATATCCCAGAAAAAAATATTTAATGCAAATATTGGTTATGCAAAGACAAGATTTGGTTTTTATGTTGTTTCAGGCCAGCTAAATATGGGTGAATCCGGTTCAGGAAAGATAGTCCATGAGGTCAGAGCGCTTGGTAAAGATCTTGCTAAGGATACTGCCGCAGAGCTTATAATCAATGATGCAGCAGCAGGTATAGGCTGTCCGGTCATAGCGTCTGTTGTCGGCAGCAGCTATGCTGTCCTTGTGACAGAGCCATCTCCTTCAGGTTTCTCTGACATGAAACGGGCATTTGAGATGGTTGACCATTTCAAGATAAAGAGCGGGCTTGTGATAAATAAGCATGACCTGAACCCTGAATTCTGCAAGGAGATTGAGGCTTTTGCAAAAGAAAAAAATATTTCACTGCTGGCAAAGATACCTTATGACAAGAGCTTTCTTGAGGCGCTTGTGAATCTTACACCGGTCGCTGTGCATAATTCCAAAATAAGGCCTATATTTGAGAGCATAGCAGCAAAATTATTAAATGAACTGGAATTTTCTGATTAACAAGGGTTAATTAAATAAAGATAGTTAGAATATATAATAGGTGATAAAAAGATGGGAACAATGGAAGTAGAGTACAAAGGAGACATGCTTTTTGAAGTCAAAGCAGGAAACCATACAATAAAGATAGATGTGCCTGACAGCATGGGCGGCAAAGACAGGAGTATGACTCCGCCTCAATTCATGCTGGCATCACTAGCTTCGTGCGCAGCTGCATTTGGAGGAAAATATTGTGAGACAGCAGGTCTGGATGCAACAGGCATGAAAGTGACTTTAGAATATGAGAAGCTGCCTGATCCGGCAAGATTCACAAATTTTAAGATAAAGGTTTATCTTCCTAATGTCCATGATGATAAAAGGAAGAATGCTATATTAAAGAGCATAGTGCATTGTCCTGTAAAAGCCTCATTTGAAGCTTATCAGGGAGTAGATATTGATATTGAATTTGGGAATTGAAGATTTAGATTTATTTTATTTTATTTTTGTGAGCATTTATTAGAGGGGGTGTAAAAATGACCAAAATTGGAGTTATAATCTGTGAGAGATACCAGAAGTGTGGTGGAGGCAAATGCTTAAGATCTCTTAAAGAACATTCAGGTGGTTTTGCAAAATATCCTAAAGAAGATGAGTTAGAGCTTGTCGGATATTCTTATTGCGGAGGGTGTCCCGGAGGTAATATTGAATATGTTCCAGCTGAAATGATCAAAAATGGAGCTGAAGCAATACATCTTGCAACAGGCCTTATTGTTGGTTATCCTCCCTGTCCAAGAATAAATGATTTCAAGAAATTCATTGAGACTCGTTACCGGATTCCCTGTGTGATAGGTACACATCCAATACCTCAAAAATATATTAATGTCCATAAAGATCTGCCTTTTTGGGACAGGATAGGTATGAAAAATATTGTTCCTTACATGTTTGAAGAAGACAAAAAAATAATGGAAGCATATGACCAATAAAGGATCAGTAAATGAGTGATTTACAAAATAAATATTTAAATAATAATTATGACAATCTAAATTAAGGGGGTTAGACAGTATTAGATATTTGTTTTACATAAAATAAATGTATGGGGGAAGCAAAAAAATGGATGAAAAAACTAACGAGCAAATAACCATGCCTCTGATTGGCGACTCTGCACCGCCTTTCAGGGCAAAGACAACAATGGGGGAGATTAATTTTCCGGAAGACTATAAAGGAAAATGGGTGATTTTATTCAGCCATCCGGCAGATTTCACACCTGTATGCACAACTGAATTCATGACTTTTGCATTTATGCAGGAAGAATTTAAAAAGCTGAACACTGAATTGATAGGTCTTTCAATCGACAGCCTTTATGCGCATATCGCCTGGCTCAGGACAATCAGGGAGAAAATTGAATTTAAGGGAATGAAAAATATAGAAGTTAAGTTTCCTCTGATTGAAGATATAAGGATGGATGTTGCCAAAAAATACGGTATGGTCCAGCCGAATGCATCAAATACTCAGGCTGTCAGAGCAGTATTTATCATTGATGACAAAGCAAAGGTTAGAGCAGTAATTTATTATCCGCTTTCTAACGGAAGAAATATGGAAGAGATTAAAAGATTAATCATTGCAATGCAAAAATCCGACAAAGAGGGTATTGCAACTCCAGCAAATTGGCAGCCAGGGGATGATGTGATTATTCCTCCTCCGGGTTCATGCGGTGCTGCCAAGGATAGAGTTGAATCCAAGGAAGAAGGAAAGTATTGCCTTGATTGGTTTATCTGTTTCAGGAAAGAAAAAAAAGCTAATTAATTTTTAATTTTTGATTTTTTGTTAATGATCAGGTTGCAGTGATTATGCAATTGTCTGCAAATAGAATAGAATAGAATAGAATAGAATTACCAGAATATTTAGTTAATAAATAATTATGGTTAAATATTTGATTCTGCCTTTCCTCTCCACATTTCTTTGTTTTGGA
>JAHIYL010000220.1 GCA_018815145.1 Nanobdellota archaeon
AAATAATATCATATTGAAAACATCCAGACAGTTTATTAAAATCAATATTTGAGGCACAACAAAATGGATGAGACTGAAAACTACAAAGTCGCTGATATATCACTAGCAGATTTTGGCAGAAAAGAATTAGATATTGCAGAAAAAGAAATGCCTGGTTTGATGGCAGTCAGGAAAAAATATGGAAAAGATAGGCCACTAAAAGGAGCAAGGATAATGGGCAGCCTGCATATGACAATCCAGACAGCAGCACTTATTGAGACACTTGTTGAGCTTGGTGCAGAAGTGAGATGGGCTTCATGCAATATCTTTTCTACCCAGGACCATGCTGCTGCTGCAATTGCAAGATCAGGTGTTCCTGTATTTGCCTGGAAAGGAGAGACTTTAAAAGAATACTGGTGGTGCACAGAGCGTGCCCTTGATTTTGGTGATGGAAGAGGCCCAAACCTGATAGTGGATGACGGAGGAGACGCAACACTCATGGTGCACAAGGGAGTAGAGATTGAAAAAGACCCAAGCATCCTTGAAAAAGACTATTCTTCAGAAGGAGAAGATTTCAGGGAGCTTATGGAACTTATGAAGGAACTGTATTCCAGGGACAAGGAGAAATGGACAAAAGCTGCAAAAGAGATCAAGGGAGTCTCTGAAGAGACAACAACCGGTGTTCACAGGCTCTATCAGATGTTGGAAGAGAAAGAGCTATTGTTTCCTGCAATCAATGTCAATGATTCAGTTACAAAATCAAAATTTGACAATATCTATGGTTGCAGGCATTCACTAAATGACGGAATAAAGCGGGCAATGGATGTGCTATTGTCCGGAAAAACAGTGATGGTCTGTGGGTTTGGTGATGTCGGGAAAGGAAGCGCCGAAAGCCTGAGAGGAGAAAAAGCAATTGTGAGGATTTCAGAAGTTGATCCGATATGTGCTCTTCAGGCATGCATGGCAGGCTTCAAAGTTGCAACTGTTGAAGATGCACTGCCAGATACAGATCTTTTTGTGACAACAACAGGAAATTGCGACATCATAACAATTGAACACATGGAAAAGATGAAAGACCAGACAATTGTATGTAACATCGGCCATTTTGACAATGAGATACAAGTTGATAAGCTGGAAAAATATCCGGAGATTGTCAAAACAGAGATCAAAGGCAGCGAATGTCCTGTCCATAAATACACTTTTCCTGATGGCCACGCGATATATTTGCTCGCAATGGGCAGACTAATAAATCTTTCCTGTGCAACAGGCCATCCAAGCTTTGTGATGAGTTCAAGTTTCACTAACCAGGTGCTTGCACAGATTAAATTGTGGAAAGAAGAACTGGATATTGGTGTATATATGCTTCCAAAAGAGCTTGATGAAGAGGTTGCAAGGCTGCATCTTGAAAAACTGGGCGCAAAACTGACTACACTCAGCCAAAAACAAGCTGAATATATCGGTGTGAAAATAGAAGGTCCCTACAAGCCTGAATTTTATAGATATTGAATATCAATTTTTTTTCTTTTTATATCTTGTTTTTTTCTCATGCACTGCAAAAGCAGGCTGCTCAATCTTTACTGCATAATCATATGTATTTTCTGCACTCTCAATTGCCATTCTCAGGCATTCATTGAAGTTTCTTAGATATATTTGAGATAACCTGTTATTCTTATCGAGCATATACAGTTGCGTCTTTCCTACAATCCTTGACTTGATTATCACTCTCTTTTCAGAGAATTCAAGTATTTCTTCATATGCTTTAGGTTTAGATATCCCTAATTCCCTTGCCATATCAGGAACTGAAAAATCAATATCCTGATTTTCCAGCACATATTCCAACACCCTGTTTCTTATCGAATTATCATATATCTCACAGAATTTTCCCATTTCACTCATTTTTATCACCTTCATCAATCATCTTTTTTAACTCACATAATTTTCTTGGATTTAAACTCAAATGATATTCACTGCTTTTCCCTGTCCGTTTCTTTGTTCTCAAAATTATGCCCTCATTGACAATATTCTTGTATTCTTTGTCAAATATGGTCCTGTCTGTTTTTGGCATCCATTTCGTCTTTGCCAGTATAACATCCCTCTCAGTTTTATGCTTACCCCCTATACAATTATGATTCAAAAGATAAATTAAGACTGATCTTAGATGAGGAGACACGATTGTTCACTTAGTTTTTAGTAAATAAATATTAACTTAAAGTAAGTAATAATTAACTTATAAACTTATCTGTTACTATTACATTTTAAACACAAGAATTCCTGCTTCCCAGTAAGGATGATAAAGGTCTTTCTTCGATTTTCTTTGACCCTTCTTTTTCCACTTGCTTCACCACTGGTCAAAGACCTGGTGGAAAAAGAAGATTTTATTTTCTTATGCAATCCTCTCTCCTGCTTTTATTCCGGGTGTAATTGAATATATTTCTTCCACATTAAATTCTACAACTCCTCTAGGCACCCTATCTGGATTCTTTGATTGAAAAAAAATTTTTCCTTTCTCAAAAATCTCTCCGCTTTCATGATAACTGCAATTACCTTTCAGCTTGTATCCCTCTTCTGTCTCTGAATCCCAGAACGAAACACACATCATGTTATTTTCAATAATATTCTTTTTTGTCTCATTCATGAAATTGTCAATGAAGATTATCCTGCAATTATTGAGCATCTTCTTCCAATATATTGGGACTACATTAGGATTTCCCTTACTATCGGCTGTTCCAACTGCAACAAGCGCCTGAACCTCAAATAAGTTTTTTATTTTTTTTGGAATGATCATTATAATCACCAAAAAGTAGATATTTCACAATTTTTATAATTATT
>JAHIYL010000221.1 GCA_018815145.1 Nanobdellota archaeon
AATCAATTTATGGAGTATTTTGAAAATATTGAGAAAATAAAAGTTGAAAAAATTGTTGAATATGACCCTTTTACAGACAAGACAAAAATAACAATAAAGATAAATGTTGAGCCGCCAGTGAATAATCTTGAGTACTATGAATATATCCCTAAATGTATCATCCAGCAGGTGAATGACATCTCCTTGCCTTCTTCTCCTCTTATCATCAAGGATGATCCTCTTGTGATGTGGGATTTTGGTGATGTGTCTGATGTGAATACAAGGGAGATTGCATATTTGAGAGATAAGAAAAAATTGACAGAGACATGTGAAAAAATAATGGAATCTTTTGCAAAAGGAGACGGAAGCCGTATCAGTTCAGGAATAATAGGCAGGCAGAGATCAAGGTACCAGCACAATGATAACGACGGCATTTCAAATGGTGAAGACATTTTTCCGGACGATTCAGATGATGATGGTTTTCCTGATGTCTGGGAAGCACAATATTCGTTTGACGTGGATGACAGCACATCTCCCGGGAATTTCCTTATTCCTGGTACAGATATACCAAGAGACTTGTCATCATACACTGTAATAAGTTTTGAGATTGACAAAGATGGTGATGGTCTTTCAGATTATAGGGAATATAAATTTGGTTCTAGTCCAATCAAAATTGATACAGACAACGATGGTGTAAATGACAACATAGAGTTCTTTTTCATGCTTGATCCTAATTGTAGAGACAGTGAAAGAGCCCACGGTGTGAATCCAGGTTCTTTTGAATGGTGGAATTCTCCCTGCTCCGGAGATGGGATGCCAGATTTGTGGGAAGTTGAACACAGCAGCGTAACAATTCCGACGGGCCCCTTGTATGGAGAAGTCGAATTTGTGGATTTTCCTGATGAATATTCCATTAGGTCAGGGGGATTGAATCCACATATTGATGACTCAAATTTTGATTTTGATTTTGATGGGCTTACCAACATTGAGGAATACCTTTCGGGTACAGATCCTCAAGATCAAGCATCAAGTGTTGAATGTCCTGGAAACCATGATGATTGTGGCAATCTTAAAGGAAAAGGAATTTGTGGGAATTGTATTGGTTGTGAATGGGATTACGAAGAGGACGGGTGTGTTAATGAAGATATTATCCCAAATACTGCATGTATATTGCAGACCGAGTCAACCTGTATTGGAAACTGTATTTGGTGTGCGCCCATGATATATAATACATACACAATTTTGCAGGGAGTCTGTCTTCCAGAGAACAAGAATTGTTATTGTGATATTGCTGGTTTAAATTGTGATTCTTCTTGTGATATGCCAGGATTAACAGAAATCCAGAAGGAAGATTGTAATAAGCAATGCTGTAGCAGATGTGATGATTCGGATATGTGCCCGGTAGGCTGTACTGATGATGATGATGCATGCGAGAGCATTTATTAGTGGTTTTTTGCAGTTTTTATGATATTCTTTTCATCTCTTCTTTCATGTTCAATAAAAACGAGAAATATCCAACTAAATAGAACAGTATATATGTGCAGAAGAAGAATAATGCAAATGGCAGTACAAATATATTATTTGTGCTAATTAGGTGTTTGATATATTGGATATAATAATTGGACAAGCTGATGATGAAGAGGTATAGATATCTTGTAAAGAATATCATAATTGGCAGAAAGCCCAAAAGCGTAAAGAATCTCTGTATATTTTTTAAAAAACATAATCCCCATATCAAAATAAATAGTGTTCCGGAGATTATGAAGATATATTCCATACCATAATAGAATCCTTCTGTTCTATGGAATGAAAACAGAACACCCACAGTATTTAATGTGTCAATTGGTAGGATGCTGAATATTGATTTTGTCATAAAGACAAAAAGTGCGCCATAGAATATGGCCAGATATTCTTTTTTTATATTTATCCCTTTGTTGAAGAAAGAATTTATCCAGACGAAGACGGGTGACAGTGCAAAAACCAATATACAGAATAAAATGCAGCAGTATATCCAAATGAGACTGATTTTATGTGAAGAATGAATGAAATCATTTGAAAACATGCCAAGCAATGTGCTGCTGTAATCATACTCATAGAATGTGAAGTTAATGCCTGTAAGGAAAGGGATGATGAAACTGAAGAAGTCAGTGACAAGATGGAGGACAATCACAAAAGAGAACAGATACTTGATTTTTGATTTTTTATGTATGAGCTCAATTATTGATGATGCAAAATTCATGAGAAAATCGCTTGCCTTGTAGATCAGGCTTTCATTTGATAGTCTCTCATGGTGCCTATGCCTGATAAACACTATGCCTGCAAAGATTGCCGCAAAAGTAAAAGGTGTTTCAATCACCAATGTGAACCATTCAAAGAACATCTTGAAGATTATCAGATAGAACCCGATGATGCTGAAGAAAACAGCCAGGCTGAACACCATCTTATTCTTTTTGTGCTTATGGAAAAAATCTTCAAAAAGTACATGCAGGAAACTTGGCTTCTCATATGTAATATGGGATCCAAAATACAATGAAAAGCCCAGAAGAGTATAGCCACCGATAGCAAAAAAAAGATCTCGGATAAATACTCTGTTTGTAAATATGCTGATGACAAAGTCTCCTAAAATACTGAATTCCATAATCTCTGAACCTAGAAAATTGGCAAAAAACAATTTGTTGAGTAAATAATTCAGATTAAAAGCAAAAAAACATATAAGTATCAATAGATCAATATGCTTGTATTTCAGTTTCTTGTTGTGCATGATATGATGTTCTGGATTTTTTCCTAAAAGCAGCCGGATTATGCTTAGTCGGAAAAATACGTAGAAAAAAACAATAAATGAAAATATTTTGTTGATCAATGAGAAATTAAATGGGAGTTCAAAAAAAATTTCAGCAAAGCCTAACAATAGAAGGAGTAATATTATGGACAAATCTAATTTTTTTTCAAATGTTTTGTTGAAGATCATTATATAGTTTCTACAGACTCATGCATAGATATTATGCCGAGAGAAAGTGATGAGTCATCACAAATCTTATTATGTATGTGTGGGGATATTATCCAAAATACATTTTTGTCAGGGTTTATAAAAATTATTTTTAATTTTTCAAAATTGCTGAAAAGTTTCCAATTCTTGATTAGATGGTCTGCGTTTTTCCTTTTATTCAGTGTTATGATTAAGACGGGACTGTCTTTTTTTTCAATGTTCAGTTGATCCAATTCAGGATATATCATACATTCTTCTGTCCTGTCCTTGTATTTTATTATGAGCCTGTTCTTCTCATCAAGAATCTCAATAATATTCTTTTTGAAAGAATCTCTGTGTCTAAGATACAGTATTGCCCATTCATTTAGGTTCATTTTCACTCTGAATAGTTTTCTGTGATTTCTTTATGTTTGTTTATGAGGTGTGGAAGAGAAAAGCTGGTAAAATATACGACCGTGAGCAGAAATACATCATGTGCTATTGAAGTGTTTAGATGTGCTGACAGGATATTTGAAAGCTTAAGTGCATAATATATGGCAATCAATGAGCTTATTGGGACGATTATTCCTGCAAGAACATAATGGTGGTGGGAATAGTGCTCAATTTCTCTTATGACCAGATCTGCCAGAAATCCAAAACCCGCACCCACCAGGATTAAGCATAATATTACATACCCTGTTGGTAATACCAGGTATGCCGGGATCATGGAAAAACAGAGGATAAGATTGATCAAGACGATCAGGCATAGTGCAATCCACATGATATTCATATCAAGCTTCTTAATTAGAGGATGTTTTTTTTCCTCAGCTTCCAAAAAAGTGGCAAAAGTCCTGGAAATATCATGCTCTTTCCAACCCTTTTTCCTGAGCCTGTTTTTTAAAATTTTGTGTCTCATGGTTTAAGCCCGATTGTTTTAAGTACATAGTCAAACATGGAGTCATCCTTCTCGATTGATTCTACATATTTTACTCCCAGTATCTTTGCAGCGAGTTTTTTATAACTAACGGATGAAGGAGCATTTGGGTGACTGTAAGTCACCGGACTTTTTAGGTGATTTGCCTGTCTGATTGTATCGTCTTCAGGTATCAGGGCAATTATTGGGTGTTCCAGTATGAATTCAATATTAGATTTGGCAATCTCAAAATCATCTTCCCTGACACGATTTACGATAATTCCAAGAATTTTTTTATTGTGATCCCTGCAAACTCTGACTGTCCGCAAGGCATCTGTTACACTTGCAAGATCTGGTGTTGTGATTATTATTATTTCATCTCCTGTCTTGATTGCAGAGATCATCTCGCCACCAAGGCCTGCTGCACTGTCAATTATGACTATCTCTGCTTTTCCTGCAAGCTGCTGAAGATATTTACCAAGAAGTTCATGCCTTGCTTTTTTTTGGTCGCTTATAGATATGCTTGCAGGGATAACCTTTAATCCGCTCCTGAGAATATAGATTGAATCAGATAACGGTTTCTCTGCAGACAGTACATCATGAAGAGTGATAGGGACTTTGGAAGCACCCAGATATATGCCCACATTTGGTGTTGAAATATTTGCATCAACAAGGATAATTTCTCTTCCAAAACCATGTAATGCAGTGGCTAAATTTATTGCAGTTGTAGTCTTTCCGACACCTCCTTTGCTTGAAGCCACAACAATGAATTTAGTCATTTTGCTTTATCAGATCTGACACGGAATCAATGAATTTTCTCATGGAATGGAACATTTCAGTGATATTATCAATATTTATCTCAACAATCTTTTCATCAACAATTGCGGAAAGGGTGACATGGCGGCGATATTCGCTTTTTTTCCCAAAATGACATCGGATAAGCTTTCGGAACATGAGGTATCTGTCAATATTTTCAGCAAAAATTTTCTGGGTATACACTTCCTTGACTTTTTGGGCTTTTAATAGTGGGATATCCGGGACATCATCTGCTTTTTTCTGTTCTATTGCAAGTTTCAGTAGTGAATCAATTGCAAATTCCATGGCATTTATCATCCTCTCGACGACACTGGCCAATACATCAACGGTCCGGGTGTATTTTAGGGTCACGTATATTAGATGGTCAATCCTTTTCAGTTCTTCTTTTGCATTTTCCAGCGAATCTTTCATTTTTTTCAATTATCAAACATATTTTATGTATAAATAACTTTGCTTTTTCCAGATTTTTCTTGATATCTTTCTCTGATATAGTTTTTAGGTCATATTCTTCTGAACAGATGACGTACTTATGTTTCCTTGAAAATGTTATAGGTGATCTCTTGTTTTCATTTATTATCTCTTTCATTTCTAATATGAATGAGAGGTATTCTTTTTCAATGTTGTATTTTTCCACACATCTCATTTTAAACATGTTGAATTTCGATTCAAAATTCTCGTGAAATGGCGGAATCCTTTTGTACAGTCTTTCAAAATAAAGCAAGGCTCCCAGGATATTTGTCAATGCCAGAAAGAGGTTCTCAGAAACAACGAAAAGTATCTTTGGATCCTGCACGACAGGATATGTCATTGTGAGCATGTGATCGGCAATGCTCAGGTTTTTCAGGGCATTTTTTCTCGATTCTTCATATTTTTCCATGAGAGACACTAATAATATAGTTATAACATTATAAAAATCTTGTTACAAATATAGGATTCAACTTTCTGTAAGTGATATTATTGCGGCTGCAAGATCTCCGTTTGATTCTTCAAGAGCAGCTTTTGCCTTATCTTCACTGCATCCCGACTGCTGTGCAACAGTCTTTATGTCTTCTTCTGTTATCACAATTTTTTCTTCTTCCAGCTGCCTGTGCTCTTCTTCACCAATTATTTGATATGTCCACGTACCCATCATATTCACTTTTGAGACGCTTGGGTTCCTTATGATGATGTCTTCTTTTTTTGTCCGGATTATTACGGCGATTGCATCATCTATCTCTTCCTCTGCAATGCCCATCTTTTTCATGGCTTGCTTCATCTGACGGGGATTCATACCTGGTAGCATTCCAGAGGATACAAAATCATTTTTGATTTAAAAAGATATAGGAAACAAGGTCTTTTTTCTTGTATTTTCTCATCTTTTTCTGAGATCTGTATATCAAATTGTCCAACCTGTCAAAAAAAGGGGAATTGTCCCAGTTTTCAAGAGAATCCAGGGTTTTTCGGTATATTTTAATATTTAGGAGGAAGTTTTCAAGCCCTTTTTTGCTCATCTTTTTTACACGATTTCCATATCTGTATTTTTGTACATAATGTGCTGCAATTTCCTGTTCAAATTGTCCGATGATTGGCTCGGAGAGAACAGGTTTTTTCAGAGATATTGCTTCTGATATCAGTCCCATGCCGCCGTTAGTTATTACAGCTTTACAGCTTGAAAGTTCATCATAGAAAAGATCTTCATTGAATTTGCGGAATGAAAGGTTATTGTCATTTTCTTCTTTGTCAAAGCCATATATGATGAATTTTTCAGTCGATTTTTTCAGTACATCCAGCAGATTCTGGTTTGTGGTACTGGTCTGGTATACAAAGATAAAATCACCATTAATTGGTTTTGATTTGATCACTTTTTCTCTGAGTGGGATGGGTTCCAGAAATACATTTTTGTTCTTTACTACAGGGAAAAAAAAAGTTGGAATAAGATAATAGTCAGCCTTTATCCCAAGAAACCGCAGGACAATTTTATTCTTATTATATGATCTCTTAAGATTTTTAGGTATATTGTATCTGCATTTTGAGACTATGTGGGGATAGTCTACAGTGATTATTGGGATATTGAATAATTTTGCAATCAGTGCTGAAAAAGGCTCAAGATCACATATAAGGAGGTCCGGCCGGAAATCTCTGACAACATCAATATATTTCTTGAGGTTTGCATATGCGGTCTTTGGGAATCTTTTCAATTGTTTTACAGTCGCAAAATTTTTTAGTTTGTTGTTCTCATAAGTAATGTAATATCCT
>JAHIYL010000024.1 GCA_018815145.1 Nanobdellota archaeon
ATTGAGAAGGCTCAAAAAACAGATTTTTATAAGCGAGAAGTGAATGAACTCTGGAAAATCACTCTCAGAAGCGGCAAGAATATAAAACTGACACCAGAGCATCCTCTTCTAACTGTAACTGGTTGGAAAGAAACTAAAGACCTTGGTGTAGGCTCTAGAATTGCAACACCTAGAACCTTGAATCTCTTTGGAGAACATTCTCAAAGAGAATGTGAGATCAAGCTCCTGGCATATTTGATTGCAGAGGGTCATCTTGGAAATGGTTTTGTACTTTTCTCAAATACTGATGCAGACATACTTTCAGATTTTAAAGAGTCTGTGCATCAGTTCAGTTCAGAATTGAAGATAAGGGAACACTCAAAACCTGGTTGCTTTAGAATTATTGGCAATAAAAAGAAGGGCAAGGTTGTGGCAAAAAGAAATGCTCTTGGAAGGTTCTGTCCTGGAACATATTTCAAGCAGGAACAAAATCCTCTTAGAAGATGGCTTGAAACCCTTAAGTTGTACCCTGTAAAATCAAATACAAAATTCATTCCAAAAATCATTTTTAAACTCCCAAAAACACAAGTGGCATTATTTCTTAATAGACTATTTAGCTGTGATGGATCATTGTACATGGATAAAAGCACAGGCCAATGGAGAATCTCATACTGTTCAGTTTCAGATAAACTGATATCTCAAGTACAGCATCTACTTTTACGTTTTGAGATAGTTGCAATAAAAAGAAAAAAAACCATGAAACTTAATAAAAAAGTATTCCATTCCCAGGAATTGGAGCTAAGAGGCCAATCTCTAACAAGATTCCTTCAAGAAATTGGATTCTTCGGAACAAAGGAGGTTTTACAGAGAAAAGCCTTGCTTGAGACAGATTCTTTAAAGAGAAATCCTAATGTGGACACAATCCCTAAAGATATTTGGAAGGCCTATAGACCCAAGAATTGGGCTGAAATTGGGTCTCATATGGGATATTCCACACCCAAAGCTTTGCGGGCCAGTGTCAATTACTCGCCATCAAGGCATAAGCTGCAGCAGATTGCGCTTCTTGATAATAATGAACACATTCAAACAATAGCTGAGTCAGACATTTTTTGGGATGAAATAAGCAACATTGAGAAACTAAATGGTAAATTTACAGTTTATGACTTAACAGTTCCTGAGCATCATAATTTTGTAGCAAATGATATAATAGTTCATAACAGCTACACACTTGGCGTCATTGCAGAAGGCATGGCAGATCTTCCAAAGGAAATAAAGCAAAATCTTTCAATCATTATGCTTGATACTATGGGCATCTACTGGACCATGAAATACCCTAATAAAAAGGATGCTGATCTGCTCAGACTGTGGGATCTTGAACCGAAAGGAAAGGATATCGTGATCTATTGCCCTTCAGGGTATTTTGATCAGGCAAAAAAGGAAGGTATTCCTGTAGATAAACCATTCTCTGTTAAACCTCGTGAATTGAGTGCAGAAGACTGGAATTTGACATTTGGAATTGACAAGAATGACCCTGCCGCGATTTTTATTGAGAAAATAATTCTTAATCTTCAAGAAAGCGGAACAGAGTATACTATTGAAGAAATAATAAAAGCAATTGAATCAGATGTGGACACTGAAAAAAATATCAGAGAAAATGCCAAGAACAGATTTTACAATGCCAGCAGATGGGGCCTTTTCTCAAAAGAAGGAACCCCTTTGAGTGAATTAGCCAAACCCGGCCAGATAACAGTTCTTGATGTATCAATTTATGCCACACAAACAGGAGGTTGGAGCATTAAGTCTCTGGTAATAGGCCTTGTCGCAGAAAAACTATTCATCCAACGTATGAAAGAAAGAAAAATTGAAGAGTTCAAAGATGTGCACAAAGCAATGAATTATTTTGGAGATGACAATCCTAAGAAAGATTATCCTATGGTTTGGCTTGTTATTGATGAAGCACACGAGTTCATGCCTAATAAAGGCAAAACAACAGCCACAGGACCCCTTGTCACAATCCTTAGAGAAGGTAGACAACCAGGTATATCCCTAGTCCTTGCCACACAACAACCAGGAAAGATCCATACAGATGTAATGACTCAATCAGATACATTAATCAGCCACAGACTCACTGCCAAACTGGATACGGATGCTTTGAGCGCACTTATGCAGAGTTATATGAGATCAGGACTTGACAAAATCCTAAATGATCTTCCCAGAGAGAAAGGAGCTGCAATCATTCTTGATGACAGCAATGAGAGAATGTTTCCGATTCGAGTAAGGCCCAGATTTACATGGCACGGAGGCGAAAGCCCAATCGCACTTAACAAAAGAGAAGAATTTGAACTGTAAAGATATATGCAAATTCGATCATATCTTTGCAATTTTTCTTAACTTCCGTCTTAAATCAATATCTGAGAAGCATCTAGCAAATGCTTCCCGTTCCTCCATAAAATCTTCTTTTCTGAAC
>JAHIYL010000222.1 GCA_018815145.1 Nanobdellota archaeon
ACAAAAAGAAAGATTTATATATAAAAAGGAAACTTCGTTAAAAAATGGAAAACATAGTACTCGATAAAAAGGATAAAAAAATACTCTATGAACTTGACTGTAACTCGAGACAGAGCTATTCTATCATAGGGAAAAAAGTTAAAATGTCCAAAGAGAGTGTCCATTATCGAGTGAAAAGGCTTGAAAAAAACAAGATAATCCTTGGATATTATACAATGATCAATCCTATGAGACTAGGCTACTGGTATTTTAGGATTGGCATCAACTATCATAATATTGATAATGTAACACTGAAAAAACTAATTGATTTTCTAAAGAAAGTCAAGGAAGTGTCCTGGCTGGGTTCGCATGAGAATATTTATGATATTGTTGCAGTAGTGCTTGTCAATTCAATTGATGAACTATATCTTATATGTAAAAGTATATCTTATAATTTCCAGGAACATATTTCTAAAATGGAAGTAACACCGGGTAGAGATGTTCATTGTTTCAAGTCCCGTGCAATACACGGAATAAATGACCAATCATATCTTACTTTAAGAGGTAAAAACAATAACGTCAAAATAGATGACAAGGACAAAATAATACTAAAATTTTTGGCGGATGCAAGAATCTCAGCAGTAGAACTTGGTCAAAAATGTAATCTAACAGCAAAAAATGTGATTAATAGAATAAAAAGATTAGAAAACAAAAAAGTGATTGTTGGTTATCTGACAAATTTCAATTACCAGATATTGGGGCTAAATTACCTGAAAATTCTTTTGTATTTAACTAGACCAACCAGAAAAAGTGAAGAAAGCATTAAATCTTATCTAAAAACTTGTCCAGAATTATTGTATATCAGTGATGCTATTGGTCTGGCAGACATTGAGTTTGAAGTTGTACTAAGATCTCACAATGCTATGTATGAATTCATAGATAAATTGCGCGACAAATTTCCTACGGAAATACGGGACTATAAATCAATGGTAATTCACAAGGTGCATAAGATTAAATATTTCGGGTATTTTTATTCATGAATTTATATGTAAGAACACCATATTGCGGATTCTTTGGTATTTCTGTAACTTCATTGAATTTATATGGTCTCATCTCCCTAAGGTTATCAGTGAAAATATTCCATTGATTAAGATTATCTTCTCCTGATATTACCTTACAAAAATCCTTGGTTGAATAAAATCCGCTATTCTCATCATGGAGAGCGAATCTTCCTGAATCCGGTTTTGTCTGGATTTTTGATCCTTTCTGGAAAAATACTTTGGTAAATCCATCCTCATTGGGAATCCTGAGAGTATAATCTCTGTTGAACTGCCACACAAACTCGTGGACATTATATCTAAACTGATGTTTATAATCCAAATAATTAAATGGAATGCCAAGAATCTCAAATGGTCTGTACAGTGCCATCATAACAGTTGGTGTCTCATAATCAGTTGTATCTCCATTGAGAGGAAAACCAATAATTACTCTGCCATCATAGTATTGTGCTGCTGTTCTGACTTTTTCTGCAAATTTCTTATGGTCTTTAGGGGGTAAGTTACCTGCAAGGTTTGATGGTAATAGGAAATTGAAATCTGTTTTATTAAGTGGATTCAACTTGGTATCTCCTGCATTGACCTTTTCAGCTAAGGCTTTTAGTGCTCTATTACCTGCTCCGAATATACCTGACTGCAATTCCTTTATTACATCACAAGTTAAGAAATCGTCCTTAATCAACACTGGATCATCAACATTAAGATGTTGATTTCCAGATTCATTCTGCACTGCCTGCTTAAGGCTATTTTTATCTGTCTCATTATTCGACCAAGTTGACATACTCATATATTTATCTACTGAGTAAATTGTTACTCTCTCTACATCAGAATTATTCTTAAGCAATTGGCCAATTATTCCTGCTTCCTGGGTAAGTGATCCACCACCATAACAAACAAACACTGCATGTTTCTTTTTTTCGTTGGGGAGAATCTGGCTTCCATAAGTTTTCAAAATGTCATTCTGGTTTGGGTGCAGTCTGTAATTTCGGTGTGTTGTAGCATTATTGTACCTAATTCCAGAGATCCTGTCAGCATCATAAAAAAATCTTTCATCCAAGGTAAGTGTTGAATTCCTGTCATAGATGTACAGGTCTTTCACCTTTCGCTCAGGTAGTGGTTTAGATCCAGAGGGAAACTGTCCCATGGCCGCGAAAGATGTCCTGAGTCTTACCTGCAGATCCTTTGAATCCTTTGACTGCTCAATTACATGGAGGCGCCTATGGAAAGACTTAACAGTATTGTCCTGTTCTGCAATCAGATTTCGTATTGGCTCAATTAATTTCTCTTCAAGATTATCGTGACTCAATCCTCGGTGCCTGTCATAAAATAAATAATCTTTCAAATCAAATTCAGGATTAAAATCATCAAGCGCATGCGCCGCAATCCCAATAGCTGTAATTGAGTTGATCTCAATATCTTTGAATTCCTCTATTTCTTTCAGGGCAATTGCTGCTTTGTAGTATCTCAGCAAGAATTGATTAAATTCTTCTGACTGGGCTCCTTTTTTAACATGATAGAGATTTTTAATGTAATTAAAATTTTTAACATCGTCATATAATTCTTCAAAACTTTTTTCAGTGTCATCCGGAAGTGGAAGATATGCTTTTATATGTCCTAAAGCATCAAATGAAGCCCTCCTATTTGCCATAAAAGCGGCTTTAGCATCCGTAGACGCTTGTTCAACAGAACGATCACCAGACATTCTCCTAATCCTTCTCATTAACATAGCTTCAGCATCAGCTTTGCTCCATTCATATTCATCCGATTCAACTTCCAATGGTTCACCATAAGTCAGTCTGTCCAAAATATATTCTATAGTCTTCACTTCCTGTTCTGTTGCAGAAAATCTATCTTCATATCCATCTTTGATCTGCCCGAATGGTAACTGTGCCACAGCATCTTCCATGAACCTTGCCTGAGCAATGCTGTAATCTGTCCATTCATTATTTCTATACCAGGTTCTCTCAAAATGTGTTGCTTGAGGTTCGAGAGCTTCTCTCAGCATGACCAGCTCTTCCAGTGTAGGGTTATTCTTTTCAAGTGCCTTCTCTGCCAGGAATCTAGCCGGATGACCCTCCTGTATTGGATAAAATTTGTATTTATCAGGTTCTTTTGGAATTCCTGTAACAGTATGTCCTTTGCACACATCAGGCCCCAATTTGAGGGAATGCATTGCTTGAATTCCATACTCATAACCTACATGTTCCTCCACTCCCTTCACATTTAATATAAGCTCTTTGATCTTGGTACGACTGAAATTACCAAGGTAGTACTCTCCCTGTCTTCTTTTTGGCACTCCATCGGGTTGTTCCTCATCTCTGAATATTGCCAATACACCTAATGTAGGCCCATTAACTCTTTCCATATCCACTAGCCTTAGATCTGTCTTACTCATGGTCCTTTCCTCAGCATCCTCTTTATTGCCTTCTCCACCAGGTGGCTCTTGTTCTTGAACTTCCTCTTTCGCATGGCTTCAGCTATTCTGTAGTATGTCTCTTCATCGATTGTGATTGATATCCTGCACTTCATGGTTAAAACAATTCTGCAAAGTTTTTAGTCGTGAAGAATATTACGTATATTTAAATGTTACTATTGGATGATGAGAACAAAATAAGAATACAAGCAAATAGCATTTTTTTGAATGAATAAGAATACAACCCTATAAGATCAAATTGCCGGTTGTAACTTATTGGTTTATTTATTTTAAACAGAGAATTTAAATATTAATGGATGAAATAAGGGGATGCCCCTTATAATCCCCTTCCGCCTTCGCCACTCTGCGATTCTTTAGGAATACGCAGTATCTTGCTCGGCGGCATAAGAAAATATTGTTTTTTGAACATCATTTATCACTTTAACATTATGATGCATCTGCTGGCTTCGAATATAATCATCTGCTTCATTCATGTCTTTCTTACCTGTTGATTCATGATGTTCGTAACCAGACCAAAAACTTCCTCTAGGATATCTTTTACGAAAATTCGGATGATTTTCGAATATCCTTTCTGAGGACCCGGATTTAAGCATAATCTCTGCGACTAATATTGAATATTTTTTTGGAATATTCACTCTAAAATGTGTGTGATTGCCTCCAAAACCTATTGGTCCAAATTCAAATCCGAATTTTTCAAATTCTCGAAAAGCTTCTTGGCAAGTATTCATAACTGATTGCTTACGCAAACAGTTAAATCTACATTTGCAAACAAACATCAATGTAACCCAATTATTTCTAGTATCTGTTTTCATGTGAATCACCTTAGAAAAATTTATATGGCTACGCCTATTGATAAGTAACTGCAATAGGTGGATCATATCTTGCTCGGCAGGTTACCTTATGACCATTAACGCTATACGAATAGTGTCCAAATGGTGGCTCGTCGATTTTGGTCCGCTTACTTGCTTTATCAAAGCATAACCCTACATAGAAATTATTATTCTTTTGAGAAAAACTTTTCGGTTTTTCTGTGCCATTTCATCTGCGGGTCTTTTAGACCACGCAGTATTCATGACACGAGCATAAAAA